>DATBYI010000591.1:0-7728 GCA_036513815.1 Solirubrobacteraceae bacterium | reverse complement strand
GCTCGACGGTCTGGACGGCCCGGTCGACGCCCGCGCAGTATCCGCGCGGCGCCGCGAGCAGAACCTTCTCTGGCGCTGAGCCCACGAGAACCAGTGTAGGGGCGGCACTCGAGAAGCTAGGCTTGACCGCTCCCGTCCCCTCGGTAGCCGGAGAGCACCGCATGCCGCAACGACACCTGGATCGCCTCAGCTCGACTGACGCATCGTTCCTCCATCAGGAGGGACCGACCTCCCACATGCATATCGGCGGCGTGCTGGTGTTCGAGGGGCCGCCGCCGGACTTCAACGATTACCTCGACCACGTCCGCGGCCGCCTTCACCTCGTGCCACGCTACCGGCAGAAGCTGTCGACGCCGCCGCTCGAGACCGGACGTCCTCTGTGGGTCGATGACCCGGACTTCAACCTCGAGTACCACGTGCGCCACACCGCCCTGCCCGCGCCGGGCACGGAGGAGCAGCTGCTCCTGCTCGCGGCGCGCATCGCCTCCCAGCCGCTCGATCGCGACAAGCCACTGTGGGAGAACTGGATCGTGGAGGGGCTCGAGGGCGATCGGTTCGCGCTGATCTCCAAGACCCACCACTCGCTGGTGGATGGCATCTCCGGTGTCGACCTGGCCACCGTGCTGCTCGACCTCCGGCCGTCCGCGGAGCGGCACCCCGAGGACCTCGAGCCCTGGCGACCGAGGCCGCAACCCTCGCAGGTCGAGCTCGTGGCGGCGGGAGTCCGGGGAGTGGTCGGTATCGCCACCGGACTGGCGACCCGGGCGGCCGCGGCCGCCACGCACCCGGGGAGCACGCTGGGGATGCTGCGCGACGCCGCCGAGGGGGTCGGCGAGATCGTGTGGGCGGGGCTCAACCCCGCGCCGGAGACGCCGCTCAACGTCGAGATCGGCCCGCACCGGCGTTTCGCGGTGGTCCGCCACCAGCTCGCCGACTACAAGACGGTCAAGAATGCGTTCGGCGGCACGGTCAACGACGTCGTGCTGAGCGTCGTCTCGGGCGCGCTGGCCGAATGGCTGCAGTCCCGGGGGCTTCGAACCGAGGGCATCGAGATGCGCGCGCTCGTACCCGTCTCGGTGCGGAGCGAGGCCCAGCGGGGCACGCTCGGCAACCAGCTCACGGCGATGCGCGGACCGCTTCCGGTCTACATCCAGGACCCGGTGGCGCGCCTGGACTTCGTGCGCCGCGCGATGGACGGCCTCAAGGAGTCAAAGCAGGCAGTCGGCGCAGCGACGCTGGCCGCGGTCAACAATCTCGCGCCACCCACCATCCTCGCCCAGGCCTCACGGCTGAATTTCTCCACGCGGCTGTTCAACCTGCTCGTGACGAACATCCCCGGGCCGCAGTTCCCGCTCTACGTCCTCGGCCGCGAGCTGCAGGACCTGTTCCCGCTCGCCTTCCTGCCCAAGAACCACGCCCTCGCGGTGGCGATCATGTCCTACAACGGTGGCATCGACTACGGGCTGCTCGCCGACTACGACGCGCTGCCCGACATCGACGTGATCCGCGACGGGATCGACGCCTCGCTGCGCGAGCTGCTCAAAGCGGCCGGAGCCAAACCGTCGGGGCGGGCGACGAAGCCCCGGGTCAAGACCCGAGCGACCCGAGCGACCCGACCGGCCGGCGGCAACGGCCAGCCCCAGAACGGATCACCGGCGCGGATCCTGCCGACGGGGAGCCATCGCGCCAAACGGGGTCCCGCGGCCGACATGCGGGCGAAGCGCGCCCCCCGGCCGAGCGAGGCGACCAAGCGGCGCGAAGGCTAGGATTGTCGTTCCAATGGACGATTTGATCCAACCGGATGAGACCGCCTACCGACTGGAGCTCACCGCGGCGCAGCTGAAGATCGTCCATACGGCGCTCAAGTCGCTGTACGACGACCTCGGCCACGAGGAGCACGACGTCAAGCAGGTCGTCCAGGCGGTGCTGGCCAAGCTCCCCGGCGAGCACGAGATCCGGGCGATCGACCTGAACCGCGAGCTACGCGGACCCGCGCCGGCCTAAGGCGCCGCCGTCAGGCGCCGCCGACTGAATTCCTTTCTAAGTCAGTCGGCCGGGGCGTCAGAACCCGAGCGCGAACTTCGCGTCCTCGCTCATCCGTTCGGGCGTCCATGGTGGCGAGAACGTCATCGTCGGCTGGACCTCTTCGACGCCGTCCAGCTCGCCCACGAACTCCTCGATCTGCTCGGACACCTGCGGACCGATGGGGCAGCCGGGGCTGGTCAGCGTGTACGTGACTTTGACCGTGGGTCCCTCGACCTCGACGTCGTAGATCAGGCCCAGCTCAACGAAGTCGAGCCCCAATTCGGGATCGATCACGTCGCGCAGGGCATCGGTTATGTCTTCGACAGTTGCCATTCCGTGCTTAGTTTATTGACCCGCTCGCCCGGCCTCACACTTGCCCCTTGCGGACAGTGCACCATTTTGTGTAGGTTTTGCCGCATCGTCGACTTCGATGAAACCTCGGCCACGCTGCGCTGCTGCGGTGATGAGGACCGGTCAACGCAGGGGAGTCGCCGGCAGGCGATGGTCCGAGCGCTCCGCGCCCAGTCCAACGTCGTCGTCGATCTCAGCGAGCTGGCCTTTGCGGACTCCTCGCTTATGCTCGACCTCGCGGTCCTGGCCCGCCGGCTGCGGGCAGGCGGACGGGCGATCCTGGTGCGCGGCGCGCAGCCGCAGGTGATGGCCCTGATCAAGCACGTCGGGCTCCACCGCCTCCCGGCGGTCAGGCTCGAAGGGCCCTCGCCGATCTTCGCGTAGCTTCTCGCGGCTTCGAGGCGCGTTCTCGCGGCTCCTCCGAGGCGCCTTTCGCGGCTCCGAGGCGCGTTAGCTCGGCACGGCCTCCGCGGTGCCGTTCTCGCGCAGGACCTCGGCCACCTCGGATCCCTCCTCGCCGAAGCGCGGGAACCGCTTGCCCTCGGCGTCGCCGATCGCGATCAGCTGCTCGCCGACCGCGCGCATGTCCTCGAGCAGCCGCCGGCGCTCATGCCAGATCGTCTCGGCGCTCCGCGCCAGCTCGCGCGCCCGGATCTCCGCCGCCTCGATCGTCTCCTCGGCCTCCCGCCGCGTTGACTCGCGCAACTCCTCGGTCTCGCGCTGGGTGGTGGCCCGTAGGCGCTGGGTCTCGCGCTGGGTCGCCTCGCGCAGTTCCGAGACCTCGATCCGCGCCGCCTCGCGCATCTCCCCCACCTCGCGCTCGGCGCTCGCGCGCAACTCGCTGGTCTGCCGCGCCGTCTCCTCGCGCTGCTCACCGGTCTCACGCGCCGTCTCCTCGCGCAGCTCGGTCGTCTCACGCGCCGCCTCCTCGCGCAGCTCGGCCGTCTCACGCACGGCCTCCTCGCGCAGCCGGCTCGCCTCCTCTCGGGCGCTCTCGCGCGTTTCGGTCGCCTCGCGCTCGGCCTCGGCGCGCAGGTCCTGGCTCTCGCGCTCGGCCTTCTCGAGTCGGTCATCGGCCCGGTTCCGCGAGCGCGCGGTGATCTCGTCAGCGGTCTCGTGGGCACGCTGGAGGATTTCGCGCGTCTCCTCGCTCACCTCGTCGAGGGCATGCCGAACCGCCGCCTCGGGCGAGGAGGACATCTCGAGCTCGGTGATCAAGCGACTCATCCGCTCGACGTAGCGATCCACCGCCGATCGGTCATAGCCGCGTAGCGCCACCGGGAACTCGACTTCGCGCGCATCCTTGAGGATGCGATCGCGATCGGCCGCGGTCAGCACGCGACTGGCGCCGAACCGGCGCCCGGGCCGGTCCTCTTCCTTCGCCGCCACGGCGCCGACCAGCTCCGCGGCCTGGCTTTCCACCTCGGGTGAGATGCCGGCGTCCTTGTCGGCGCCGTTTCCCCGCACGTCCGAACGCCCCATGGCCAAAGCTCCCTTCGTCGCTTGTCGCCAGACGCCGCCCGTGGCAGATCACACGGGCCTCCATAGATCAAGCTACCCCCTCGGTCAAGCCACCGAAAGGGTTGGCGAGGATTGGTGCACTAGCCTGTTTGGTGTGCTGATTGTCCTGTTCTTCATCCTCTGGCCGCTCGCCGAGCTGTTCGTGCTCGTCAAGGTCGCCGAGGCCATCGGCGTGCTCTACGCGATCCTGCTTTTGCTCGTCAGCTGGCCGGTCGGCACGTGGGTGCTGCGCTCGGAGGGGCGCGCCGCCTGGCGCCGGCTCTCGGCCGCCGTCGCGGCGGGTCGCGCGCCCGGTCGCGAGGTCCTCGACGGCGCCCTCGTCCTCGTCGGCGGCCTGTTGCTGATCATCCCCGGGTTCATCTCCGACGTGTTCGGCCTGATCGCGCTTCTCCCGCCGACCCGCGCGCTGCTGCGCCGCCTCCTCGCGCGCAATCTCCAGAGCCGGGTGGTGGTCGGCGCGACGCGCTTCACGCGGGCGCGGACCCCCTACGACGTGGACTCGACCGCCACCGACCTCGATCAGCCGCAGCTGCCCGGATGACCGGCTCACCCGCGCTGCGCACGATCGCCTTCGGCGATCTGGAAGGGACGATGTGGGGCGCCGGCTGGTTCTCGGGCGCGACCGGCTCCGGCCTGACCATGTTCGGCGGCGCCGACATGGGCGCGGCCGTGGTCGCCGACGGCCCGGCCGAAGGGCACGACGTCGCGGGAGACTGGCGCCTCGACGGCGCTGCATCGCTCGTCGTCGCGCCCACGGCTGAAGCCGTGCCGGTCCAGGCGGACCAGGATCACATCGAGGGCTACGACCAGCTGTGCCGCGTCACGGGCCGGCTCGCGCTCGACGGCGGTGAGCTCGAAGTCGACTGCCTGGGCGTGCGCACGTGGTTCCCCGGTCCCATCGACCTGGACCGCTACGAATCGATCCGCACCGTCTCGACCTGGTTCGAGCCCGACGAGGCGATCGCGGTGACCGCGTTCCGCGCTCGCAAGGCCAAGGCCCACGATTCGGACGCGGTGGCCGGCGCGGTGATCGGTCCCGAGCGATCGACGCCGGCGGAGGACTCCCGTCTGTCCACCACCTACGAGGCCGAGGGCTGGCCGGTCCGCGCCGGGCTCGAGCTGTGGCTCCCGAGCCCCGAGGACTCCGACCAGCAGTTCCCCAGGCGCGCGTCGGGCGAGGCGGCGGGCGCTCGCGCCGAGGCCCAGACTCCCACGCTCGAGCTTCGCGCCGAGCGGTTTCGCTGGCACAGCCGTGGCCGCGACGGCGCCGGGATGTACATCCTGGCCCGCCGGCGATGACCCGCGTCGAGGCCGTTATCAGCGACTTCGGCGGCGTTCTCACCTCCCCGCTGCTCGAGTCGTTCGTGGGTGCAGTCGAGTCCTCGGGCATCTCGCTCGAGGAGCTGGGCAAGGCGATGGCGGCCGTCGCCGAGCGCGACGGCGCCAACCCGCTCGTCGAGCTCGAGACGGGACGGATGACCGAGCCCGATTTCCTGCAGCGATTGGCGCGGGAGCTGTCGGACCGCCGCGGAAGCCCCGTCGAGCTCGACGGGTTCGGCGAGCTCTACTTCCGCTACCTGAAGCCCAACGACCGAGTGATCGCCTACATGCGAGAGCTGCGCGAACGCGGTTACAAGCTCGCCATCTGCACCAACAACGTCCGCGAATGGGAGGCGCGGTGGCGCGCGATGCTTCCCGTCGAGGAGATCTTCGACGTGATCGTCGACTCGGCGTTCGTGGGGACCCGCAAGCCCGAGCCGCGCATCTACGAGATCACGCTCGAGCGGCTGGGCAGCGCGCCCGAGGCGACCGTGTTCGTCGACGACATCGACGTGAACTGCGACGGCGCGCGCCGGCTCGGTATGACCGCGATCCAGTTCCGCTCGACCGAGCAGGCAATCGCGGAGATCGAGAGTACGCTGCGAGCGTGACGCCCGAGTCGCTCCAGGCGATTCTCGCGATTGCCCACAACGGCTTTGTGTCACTCGACGGCGCGGGTCGCGTGATCGAGTGGAACGGGCGCGCCGCTGACCTCTTCGGCTACTCCCGAGAGGAGGCATTGGGCGCGGAGCTGGCCGAGCTGATCGTCCCGGAGCGCCATCGCGCGCTCCACCGCGCCGGGCTGCAGCGGGCAGCGGCGCAGCCCCCGGAACCGGCGCGCCGCCTGCTCGTCGACGCTCTGCGCCGGGACGGCGCGGAGTTCCCCGTTGAGGTCTCACTCACCGCCGCCCGGGACGGGACCGCGCCGGTGTTCCACGCCTGGATCCAGGACGTCTCCGAGCGTGCGCAGCTGCTGAGCGAGCTCGAGGCCCAGCTGCGCGGCGTGCGGCCCGGGTTCGCCGAGATCCTCGACGTCCTCGCCGAGGCGGTCACCATCCGCGACCGCCACAACCACATCCTCTACGCAAATCAAGCCGCCCTCCGCTACATGGGCTTCGCGTCGCTCGAGGACATGCAGCGTCAACCTCCTCAAGCCATCTTCGCCGACTACCTCGTGCACGACGAGCAAGGCCGCGATGTGACGATGGAGCAGATCCCGTCCGTTCGGCTGCTGGCGGGCGAGCCGGCCGACCCGCTCGTGATCCGCACCATCAACCGCACGACGGGCGAGCTTCGCTGGCAGCTGCTCAAGGCCGCGCCGATCCACGACGAGGAGCGTCAGCCGATCGCTTCGGTGATGATCATCGAGGACATCACGCGCGACCGGATCGCCGAACTGCGCGACCGGTTCATGGCGCGCGCGTCAGAGACACTGATGTCGTCGATCGACTACGAAGAGACGCTGGGCAACGTCGCGTGGCTCGCCGTTCCGGAGATCGCTGACTGGTGCGCGGTTGAGCTCATCGACGAGCGCGGGACTCGCCAGCGGCTGGCGGTCGCCCATCGCGACCCGGCCAAGCTCGAGCTTGCCGAGCGCTTGCGGCGGTTCCAACCCGAGCGGCTCGATCCCGACCGCGGCGTGGGAAGAGTCCTCCGGACCGGACGCTCCGAGCTCTATCAGCAGATTCCCGACGAGGCCTTGGTCCAGGCCGCCGTCAACGACGAGCACCTGTCTCTCCTGCGTGAGGTGGGGTTCAGGTCGGTCCTGCTCGCGCCGCTCAAAGCGCGCGGCCGCGCATTCGGCGTCATGACCCTCGTCAACGCCGAGTCGATGCGCCGCTTCGACGAGGACGACCGCGAGTTCGCCGAGCAGGTCGCGGCGCGCGCCGGCATCGCGGTCGAAAACGCCCGGTTGGCCACCGCCCGCCGGCAGACCGCGAGCACGCTCCAGAAGAGCCTGCTGCCCGACGTCGTCCCGCCAATCGACGGCTGGCGCGTCGCCACGCTCTACCGTTCCGCGCGGGCCGCCGACGAGGTCGAGGTCGGAGGCGACTTCTACGACTTCTACGCAACCGGCGACGACTGGATCGTGCTCATCGGCGACGTGACCGGCAAGGGCGTGGAGGCGGCCACGCTGACCTCACTCGTCCGCCACGGTGCCCGCTTCCTGATCCGCTACGAGCGCAGCCCGAGCCGCATCCTGGCCGGCCTGAACGACGCCCTGCGCGAGCAGGCGGGGTTGTGGCTGTGCACGGCGCTGTGCGCACGACTCGAGGGCGATCGAGCAGTGATCGCCTCCGCCGGGCACCCCGGGCCGCTCATCGTGCGAGACGACGGGCGCCTGCGGGAGATCGGCGCCGCGGGGCCGATCCTCGGCGCGTGGACGACCGCGGGCTCGGCCGACCGCAGCGTGCCGATCGCCCCCGACGAGACGATGTTCCTCTACACCGACGGTGTGATCGACGCGCGCGGCGAGCACGAGCGCTTCGGCCTGCGCCGACTGAAGCGGAC
>DATBYI010000590.1:0-3074 GCA_036513815.1 Solirubrobacteraceae bacterium | reverse complement strand
GTGGTGAAGATGAACGGGATGACGGGGACGATCGCGCCGAGGCCCGTCGAGATGCCCGCGGCAATCGCTGCCTGGGACGGATCGCCCCTTTCGCCGGTTATCCCGAACTCCTCGGCGGAGAGGGCGCGGAGCATCGCGTCGGGCTGGCGGGCGAGCTGCGCGGCCATGGCATCGGCGGTCTCCTCGTCGATGCCCTTCAGCTGGTAGAAGAGCGAGAGTTCCTCCTGCTCCTCCTCGGGGTGCTCGGCGATCTCCTGCCGCTCGCGCTCGATGTTGGCCGCGGCGACCTCCGACTCGGAGCGCTCGGCCAGGAACGCGCCGGTCGCCATTGACAGCGCCGAGGCCACCGCGGCGGCGGCGCCGGCGGTCAGCACGAAGCTCGACCCGCCGGTGGCGCCCGAGACGCCCGCGACGATCCCGAACACCGCCGCGAGGCCGTCGTTGGCTCCGTAGATCGCGCCGCTGATCCAGCCCCCTCCCGAGCGGTGCCATTTCTCGCGGCCCATGATCTTGTCGAGCCGCGCCTGAGCCAGGGGCGCGACCGGGGGTGGGCTGGTCTCCTGGCCGCCGTCGGACGTGCCGGAGCGCATCTCGTTCACGGTCCGAGAGTGCGCGCGTTCCTCCCGGCGGATAGCTCGCAGCAGCTCATCGGTGACTGGATCTCCGGTCGAGCGCTTGTAGAGGTCATCGACCTCCTCGTCCTCGGCCGCCTCCCGCGCGGCGAGCAGCCGATCGATCGGCGCGATCCGCGCCTGGAGGCGCAGCCAGGGCGACATATGCACGCTCGAGCGGGGCGGGATCTCGATCCCCAGCTCGGTCATGCGCCGCTCGAGCCGCTCGCGATGACTCGACTCCGCCTCGGCCATGCGCCGGAGGATGTCCGCCTCGCGTTCGGGCATCCGGGCGGCGATCAGGTCATACACCTGGCCGGCGAGGATCTCGCCCCGCCAGGCCTTGAGCAGTCGCTCGCGGACTTGGCGATCGACTTCGGTCGTGCTGGCGGACATCGCCTGCAGGCTAGCGCCGAGGTCAGGCGGCCAGGTACTGCTGCCAGGCGACGGGGATCGTCGGGCTCGCCACGTGGATGAACACGGTGGCGGGCGGGGTGCGCGGCTGCTTCTGCAGGCGCATGCCCGCCTGGCGCGGCAGCGCATCGCCCTTGCGGCGGTTGCATGGCGCGCACGACGCGACGATGTTGTCCCAGCTCGAGCCACCGCCCTTGGACCGGGGGATCACGTGATCGACGGTCAGGTTCGAGCGCGCCCCGCAGTACTGGCAGGTCCAGTTGTCGCGGGCGAACACGGCGCGGCGCGTGATCTTGCGCCGGTGCGTGTCGCGCGGGATCCGCACGTAGCTGACGAGCCGGATCACCACAGGACGGACCATCGTCGAGCTCGCGGAGTGGAGTTCCCACTCGGCCCGCTCGATCACCTCGGCCTTGTCCTTGAGGAGCAGAACCACTGCGCGTCTGACGGTGCAGACGTTGATCGGCTCGTATGTGGCGTTCAACACGAGCACCCGGCCAACCTCATGTCCGCGTCGCTGGTGCTCTGGAAGCGACGCGGACCACACTGGCGCAGGTACTGATGTGGCCATGGCTAGGCGCGGAGTCTACCGACGCGCCTGGCAGACCTGATAAGCCTCGGTTACGACACCGCAGCGGGAAACGACCCGAGCACGCGGAGTACCTCGACATGGCCGCCCAAGCCGGCCAGGGCGTCGGCCACGTGGGGCTCCGCGTTGCGCCCCTCGAGGTCGAGGAAGAACATGTAGCGCCCGAGGCCCTGCTTGCGCGGACGCGACTCGATCCGGGTCAGGTTCACCTCTCGCGACGCGAACTCCGACAGGCAGCGCACGAGCCAGCCGGGGGCCTCCGAGCCGACGCCCCAGAACACCACGGCGGTCTTCCACGGGCCGATCGGCGGCTCGGCCGCGCCCGGTCCGCCGGGCGGCGTGCCGACCGGTCCGAGCCATACGAACCGGGTCTCGTTGCCCGGCACGTCCTCGACGCCGGCCCGCAGCACCTGGCATCGATAGCGCTCGGCGGCCAGGCGGTTACCGAGCGCCGCCCACGCGCCCTCGTGCTCGGCCACCGTCCGCACCGCCTCGGCCGTCGAGCTCCCTGCGAGCACGCGGGCCTGGGGCAGCCGCGAGCGGATGAAGCGCGCGCACTGGGCGGTGGCCTGAGGGTGGGAGACGACGGTCTCGATCTCTGTGAGCTCCAGCGGGGTGCGGGCGATCAGGCAGTGGCGGATCGGATGGATGACCTCGCCGACGATCGCCACGTCCTCGGTCTCCATGGCGAGCGCGTCGAGGGTGGCGTTGACCGAGCCTTCCAGCGAGTTCTCGATCGGAACCAGGGCCCGCTGGGCCGACCCGAAGTGGACGGCCATCACGGTGTCGTAGATCGTCGGCTGGGGGACGAGCTCGAGGCCGTCGTGGCCGGCCGTGGCGCTGATGAGGGCTTCCTGGGTGAAGGTACCCTCGGGCCCGAAATAGGCGATGCGCACCCGCTTATCCCGACTGCTGGCGGCCGTCGGCCTCGAGTGCCCGGCGGATCGCCTCGTCCTCCTCGGGCGAGAGCTCGAGTTCCGGCTTGCCCTCGCGAACCTCCTTGGCGTACAGGCGAGCCGTGTCGCGGTGGTGGATCGAGGAGAGCACGAGCCCCGACCGGTTGGCGTCGAGCAGGGCGATCGAGGTGGACTGCCGGCCCGACATCTCGCCGTAGGCGTCGTAGCGGATCAGCGCACGGTAGGCGACGGTGCGATCGAGCCGGCGTTCGGCCGTCTCCATGCGCTGGTCGAGGCGCTCAGCGGCGTCCTGTACGTAGCCGTAGAGCGCCTCGAACTGCTCCTGGAGCGAGGCGGCGTGGGCGATCAGATCCCGTTCGCCGTCGCCCATTACGACGCGCTGAGCCATCCGAACGCGGCGTAGCTTGAGCCACAGGACCGCGCAGAGCAGAAGCGCCAGGAGGGCGCACGCCCCGGCAGCCATCGCAACGATCCCAGCGGTGCTGGTCAGGTTGTGCACTGCCGACAGGATACGGTCACGCGCCGGACGCGCGCGGGCGACGG
>DATBYI010000589.1:0-7877 GCA_036513815.1 Solirubrobacteraceae bacterium | reverse complement strand
AGATGAGCTCTCCCATCCCCTTGAGGGAGTAAGACCCCTGGAAGATCACCAGGTTGATAGGCCGGATCTGGAAGAGTGGTGACACTCGTAGGAGACCGGTACTAATGGGTCGAGGGCTTGACGGATATTTTGATATCCGTTCATTGGCACTGTGCGGTTTTGAAGGCCCGGGAAGGGGCTGGTCTCGACCAGTTTCCGGTGGCTATGGCGAGGGGGAAACACCTCTTCCCATTCCGAACAGAGCCGTTAAGCCCCTCAGCGCCGATGGTACTTGGCCCGCAAGGGCCTGGGAGAGTAGGTCGCCGCCGGTTTTTTCTGTGAATTGATGACGGGTGCAGATCTGCGGAGCATGTAGATGCAGGGCGTGATCAAGTACTTTCGCGCCAATCCGCAGGCACTCGTCCTGCTCGTGATCTGCGTGGTGCTCGGTCTGGGCACCTTCATCGCCGTGCTGGTCGCACTGGCATCCGACCCGAATGGTCAGACGACGGGGGACCCCAGTGGCGTGATCCTGGCCGCGCACGCGGTGCTCGGGACGCTACGCGCCGGGTTGCCCGGCGCCTGAGCCCTCGCGAGAACGCAGGGACGGACGCGAGAGCAGCCCGACCGCCGCGAGCGTCCGGCCCGACCCCCGCGAGCCCACGGAACGCCCGCGAGAGCGCACAGACCGCCGCCAGAGCGCACAGACCGCCGCGTGTCTAGCGCAACGCCTCGTCCCGTCCACCGGCGTACGGCGCGCGGCGGATGGGGCAGAGGCAGTGCGCCGGAGCGGCCGGAACGCTCCCGCCCCGCCGCTCGCGCTGCCAGCGCAGGGGGCGGCGATGGGGGTGCGTCTCCCAGGGCTCGAGCTCGGGTTGCGCGTCATCCGGTGGGTCGCCGAGAAAGTCGTCGGCGAGCGCCAGCCAGGCGCGGAGACGATTTGCTGAAGACGAGAACATATGTTCGATAGCGTAGGACGCGCGTCGGACGGAACCGGGCCTCCAGCAGCCGGCGCCCGACGGCCCGCTGGCTGGGTGCCCGACGGTCCGTCTGCCGGGGCCAGCGGATCCACTCAATACAACGCGGCTGATCGTCGCCGGCCGCTCGGACGGACCCGCCACCGTCCGCCCGGATCGGCCCGAAATCACTGAGAAATCAGTGTGGTGGCAGGGGGTGCCTTGGCTCGTAGAGCCCAAGCTCACCCCCGTCCGGAAGCCTGATTGCCGTCACGAGACCCCATCGCTCCTGACGGATCGGGCGGCTCAGCTCGACCCCTTTCCCCTTGAGTTCCTGCACGGTTTCTTGCAGGTCGTCGCACATCAGGTAGAGCTCGTGACGCCCGGTGGCGTCCTGCGTGGGATGAGCCGCGAGCTCCGCCGGCGGAAGCGCGAAGATCAGCCACCCGCCGCCGGCGTCAACCGACGCGAACCCGAGCACTTCGGCGAGGAACGCGCGGACACGCTCGGCGTCCGGGGAATAGACGACCGCGTGAACGCCCGTGATCACGTTCGTTCACCGTGCCAGTCAGCCCGCGTGCCTCAGGCCGCCGACCCGAGTGAGGACCACACATCGATCTTGTTCCGCACCCGGTCCACGACCTCGGTCGTGAACTCGGTTGTACCGGCATGGCCGCCGAGATCCGGCGTCTTGATGCCCGCTCCGACCGTCTCGAGCGCGGCCTCGTAGATCGCGCGTGAGGCGCGCTCGGCCGGCGCTCCATGCCGATCCGCGGCGTGGCGCATCAGTGCGCCGCAGGCCAGGATCATGGCCAGAGGGTTGGCCAGGTCCTTGCCCTCGAGGGCCGGCGCCGTCCCGTGGGGGGCCTCGGCCATCGCCACCGTCGTCTCGTAGTCCTCGTCGAAGGCGAGCAGCACCGACTCGGCACCGGCGATCGAGCCGAACATCGGGAGAACCAGGTCAGACAGGCAATCGCCGTCCCGGTTCAGGGCCGGGATCACAAGCGGTGAGTCGGTGGCGCCCGACATCAACCCTGCGTAGGTGGCGTCGATCAGCACCGGCTGATAGGGAATGGCCGGGTGGAGCGCCGCGGCCGCGTCCATCTCTTCCTTGAGCATGCCCTCGTACACCGGCGAGACGGTCCATTTCGGACCGCCGTACACCCGGGCGTTCATCTTCTCCGCGGTCCGGAACGAGTACTCGGCCACCGCGCGACAGGTTGAGCGGCTGATCTTCTCGGTGCGGTAGGCGGTCTCCGCCGGCGATCCGGGGTCGCCCTCGCGCGACTCCTTGGCGCCGTAGGCGTCGTCGACGGCCATCCGCACGACCGAGATCGGGTAGTGCACGCCGGCGATTGGCGCTACGCCGGGCAGGCGCCGGCCGGTCCGGACGATCACCTTCCCGTCGACCTCCTCGCGCAGGATGCGGTTGGGGGATCCCACGTCGCCGGCTCCTTCCGGAGTGATCGTGGCCGCCTTCAGGCCGAGGCCCGCCTCGAGCATCGCCTGAGCGGCCTCCGTCACCACCCCGTTGGACGTCGCCCTGCGGTTCGCGAGCGACAGGTCGAAGCGCTGAAGCTCAAGGTCGACTCCCAGCAGCGTCGGGTCGAGGAGGCGGACCGACTGCTCGAGCAGCTCCTGACCGGTCTGATCGCCCTCGAGGATGACGAGCTGGATCGGGTCTGCCATGCCGCCGGACCTTAGCCGACGTCGGGCTGGGAGACCGGCTTGATGACGCTACAACGGAAGCCCACGCGCGCCGGGCGTGACGAAGACGTTCCGAGAAACCCATACCGGCTCGTCCACGAATCGTCTTCCGTACGATCTCTGAAGGACCGGCGACTAATTAACACGTCATGAGCAGCTCCGCACACGAGGGGACGATCGGCGGCTCACTCCGCCCCCGGGGCCCCATACACCTCGCGCTGAGCACCCGTCACGACGCGCACGAGACGCTGGTCACCGTGGCCGGCGAGCTCGACATCCTCACTGTCCCGCGCCTCGCGAGGACACTCGAGGACATCATTCGTCGGCGCCACGGCGACCTCGTCATGGACCTGACGGCCACAGAGTTCATCGACTCGCTCGGCCTGCACGCGCTCCTGAACGTTCAGCGTCGCCTGGGCGATCGCTCGCGCCGTCTCACCGTCATCTGCGCCACCGGGCCGGTTCGCCGCTCGATCGAGCTGGCCAAGCTGACCGAGCCGCTCGGAGTCGTCGCGAGCTTCGCCGAGTACGAGCTACATCGCGCCTCGCGCGCCGCGGGGAGCACGACCTAGGAGCCCGACTCCTCCGAGTGGGCCGGCGTGAGCTCTTCCTTACGCTCAGCCAGCGCGCCGATCACGATCGTCAGGTGCTCGTCGAAGTCGACCCCGAGCTCCTCGGCCCCGTGCTGGAGCTCGTCACGGTTGACGGCTGCTGCGAAGCTCGGCTGCTTGAGTTTCTTCTTGACCGATTTCGACGTCATCCCGACCAGGCCCTCGGGGCGCACGTAAGCGACAGCCAGCACAAACCCAGACAGCTCGTCGACGGCGAACAGCGTCTTCTCCATCGGGGAGTCTCGGGAGACACCCAGGAAATCGGCGTGGGACGCCACGGCGCGCACCAGCTCGGGCGGGTAGCCGCGCCGCTCGAGCTCGGCCATCGCGTAGCGCGGATGCCCGTCCTCGAGGTTGGGATAACGCTCGTAGTCGAGGTCGTGGAGGAGCCCCGTGAGCCCCCATAGGTCCTCGTCACCCCCGAACCGCGGCGCATACGCGCGCATCGCGGCCTCCACGGCCAGCATGTGGCGACGCAGCGAATCGGAGGCCGTCCACTCGCAAAGAAGGTCCCAGGCCTCCTGGCGCGAAATCTGAACCTGCATGGACGGGAGCCTAGCGAGGGAGCCTGTGTCTGTCGGCCCGCCGCCTGCTGGACCGCCGGCGGCCGGGGAGATCGTCGTTCGCAGGACGACGCCCGGGCGCCCCCGCAAGCAGCCGCCGCGCCCCCCAGGCGAACCACGACGCTCCCGCGGGACGAAGCCGCCCACGCGAGCCGGTACCCTGCGGCCACCTATGGAAAAGTTCGTAATCGAAGGCGGGGTGCCCCTCGCGGGCACGATCGTTCCCGCCGGCAACAAAAACGGCGCGCTCCCGATCCTGGCCGCGTGCCTGCTCACAGAAGACGAGGTAATCCTCCGCAACGTTCCGCGCATCCGGGACGTGGAGGCGATGACGCTGCTGCTCGAGCAGCTCGGCGCCCGGGTTCAGTGGCTCGGGCCAGGCGAGATCTCGATCGACTGCTCGAGCGTCGAGAGCACCCAGGTCGACCGCGAGCTCGCGGACCGGATCCGCGCGTCGTTCCTGCTCGCGGGCCCGCTGCTGGCCCGGTTCGGCAGCGCCCGCATGCCCCCACCCGGCGGGGACGTGATCGGGCGTCGGCGACTCGATCCCCACCTCGACGCCTTCCGCGCTCTCGGCGCCTCCGTCGAGGACCACGGCGGCGACATCAAGCTCGACGCACCGCTCGGACTCCGGCCTTGCGACTTCCTGATGGACGAGCCGTCGGTGATGGCCACCGAGAACGCGCTAATGGCCGCCGCGCTGACGCGGGGTCCCACCGTGATCCGCAACGCGGCGTCCGAGCCGCACGTCCAGGACCTCGCCCGCATGCTAATGGCGATGGGCGCCCATATCGACGGGGTCGGGTCGAACGTGATGACGGTCCATGGCGTCACGAGCCTCCGAGGCTGCACGCACGGGATCGCCCCGGACCACATTGAGATCGGATCGTTCATGGCGCTGGCCGGGGTGACCGGCGGCGAGCTCGTGGTCAAGGACACGGTCGTAGAGGACCTGCGCATGATCCGCCTCGTGTTCGAGCGCCTCGGCCTGCGCACCGAGGTGCAGGGCGCGGACGTGATCGTCCCCGGCAACCAGGAACTCGTGATCCGCAACGACAAGGGCGATCACACGCCCAAGGTCCAGGACGGCCCATGGCCGGCCTTCCCGGCCGACCTGACCAGCGTTGCCCTCGCCCTCGCCACCCAGGCCCAAGGTTCGGTGATGATCCACGAGTGGATGTTCGAGAACCGTCTGTTCTTCGTCGACAAACTCGTGTTGATGGGCGCCTCGATCACGATCTGCGATCCGCACCGCGCGATGGTCGTCGGCCCGCGGCGCCTCACCGGCCAACGGGTCGACTCCCCTGACATCCGCGCCGGAATGGCGATGCTGATCGCGGCCTTCGCGGCCGAGGGCGTGACCGAGATCGGCAACGTCCGCCACATCGATCGCGGGTACGAGCGCATCGACGAGCGGCTACGCGATCTCGGGGCCCGCATCGAGCGCGAGGACGACGTACCCGTCTCCGTCTAAGCGCCGCTGACGAGGGCCGGCGCCGATGGTCGATCGCATTCCCAGTGGATCGCGCGATTTCCTGCCCGACGAGATGCGGGAGCTGCGCGCGATGACCGACCGCATCAGGGCGGTGTTCGAGCGGGCCGGCTACGGCGAGGTCTACACCCCGGCGCTCGAGTACGAGACCACCTTCGCCCGCACGAGTGCCGGCGCCAGCGGTCCCGCGTACCGAGTGTTCGACGAGCTGGGCAACGTGCTCGTGCTGCGATCGGACATGACGATTCCGATCGCCCGGCTCGTCGCCACCCGCTACCGCGACGCCGAGCCGCCGCTCCGTTTCAGCTACTTCGCGCACGCCTATCGCAGCGTCCGCCCCCAACGGGGTCAATCCCGCGAGTTCCTCCAAGCCGGCATCGAGCTGATCGGAGCGACGGCACCGGAAGGGACGGCCGAGGTGTTGACGGTCCTGTGCAACGCCCTCGCCGCGGCCGGCCTCGAGACCTTCCGGATCGGCCTGGGGGACGCCTCGCTCTACTCGGCACTGCTCGACGGCCTTGGCGTCGAGCCCGAACGGCGCGAGCGCATCCTCACCGAGCTCGCGAACGGCGATTTCGTCGGACTTCAGACCGAGGTCGACTCACTCGGCCTGAGCCCCGACGACGCCGATCTCCTGCTCCGCGTCCCACAGCGCCGGGGCGGCCCCGAGGTGCTGCAGACGCTGCCCGCCCGGCTCGAGGCCGCCGCCAACGGGATGCGCGCGGTACACAGCCTCCTCGCGCCCGAGGTGGCGGACCGGATCATCTTCGACCTGGGACTCGTACGCGGTCTCGGCTACTACACCGGCGCGGTGTTTCAGGTCTACGATCCGGCCTACGGCGTCCCGCTGGGGATCGGAGGCCGCTACGACGACCTGCTCGGACAGTTCGGGCGGCCGCTGCCGGCGGTCGGGTTCGCGCTGAACGTCGAGCGACTTCACATCGCGCTCACCGGCGAGGAACGAGGGCGCGGCCGGAGGCACATGCCATGAGCGAGCTGCGGATCGCCGTCCCCCGCGGGGCGCTTTTCGGGCCCACGCTCGACCTGCTCGACCGCCTCGAGATCGGCACGAGCGAGGTCCGCGAGAACGATCGCAAGCTGCTGTTCGCGGACGTCGGCATCGTCACCATGCGCCCATCGGACGTGCCCACCTACGTCGAGGCGGGGGCCGCGGATCTGGGCATCACCGGCAAGGACGTGCTGCTCGAGCAGTCCGAGCGCGAGCTCTACGAGCTTCTCGACCTCGGCTACGGTCACTGCATGATGGTGCTCGCGACCGTGGCCGGCGACGACCCCTCCGCCGAGGCGCTCCGGCGCCTGGGCGTGATGCGGATCGCCACGAAGTACCCCCGGATCGCCGCGCGGTACTTCCTCGAGACCGGGCGCCAGGCCGAGATCGTCGAGGTCAAGGGGTCCGTCGAGCTCGCTCCGCTCACGGGCCTGGCCGAGGGAATCGTCGATCTGACCGCCAGCGGCGCCACGCTGCGCGAGAACGGGCTCGTCGTGCGCGAGGAGATCGCCCGCAGCACGGCGCGCTTGATCGCGAACCCCGTCTCGCACAAGCTGAAGGCGCCCGCCATCGACGCGCTGCTCGAGCGACTCCATGCGATGTGAGCGCCTCACCCTGAGCGGCGACCCCGCCGAGACCGCGGCGGCGATCCGCGCCTTGGGGGCGGGTCCCCAATCCGTGCGCGACGCCGTCAGCCAGATCATCGACGCCGTCCGCGATGGGGGCGATCCCGCCCTCCTCGATCACGTCCGCAGATTCGACGCCGGCGGCGTGGAGCCCAAGCCGATCCGGGCCGACCCGGACGAGCTCGAGGCCGCCGCAGCCGTCATGGACGCGCCGGTCCGGCACGCCATCGAACGCGCGATCGAGAACCTCGAGACGGTCATGGTCGGCTGGCGCGCGGGTCTCGGGCAGTCGGTCGAGGTGGGGGCGAACCGGGTCGTGCTCCGTCACGCTCCGGTCTCGCGGGCCGCTGTCTACGTCCCCGGCGGCCGGGCTCCCTACCCGAGCACGGTGGTCATGGGGGTCGTTCCGGCCCGGCTGGCCGGGGTCGAGCAGATCGCCGTGTGCGCGCCGCCGTCACACGACGGCGACGTCGACCCCGTGGTGCTCGCGGCGTGCCACCTGACCGGCGCCACCGTCGTGTACCGGATGGGTGGGGCGCACGCGATCGCCGCGCTCGCGTACGGAACCGCCTCGGTCGCCCCGGTCGACGTGATCGTGGGGCCCGGGAACCTCTACGTGCAGGAGGCCAAGCGGCAGGTGTTCGGGCAGGTCGGGATCGACGGCTTCGCCGGTCCAAGCGATCTGCTGGCGATCGCCACCGCCGACGCCGATCCGGGCACGCTCGGGCTCGACCTGCTGGCCCAGGCCGAGCACGGTCCCGGCACGCTCGTCGTCGCGGTGTCCGACGCCGGCGAGCTGCTCGAAAGCCTCGCCCAACGCCTCGCCGGCGCGCCCGAGACGGGAGCGGTCGCGTGCCTCGTGCACGCGGGTGATCCCGAGCAGGCGCTCGCGCTCGCGGAGGCATTCGCGCCCGAGCACCTCCAGCTCGTCGGC
>DATBYI010000588.1:0-2561 GCA_036513815.1 Solirubrobacteraceae bacterium | reverse complement strand
GGGCGGCGCGGTCCTGCTGGTGCAGGTGTTCCTCCAACCTGGCACGGCAGTCTCCAACGGTGTTGCCGCGATCCAGCTCGCGTAAGACCGGTCGAATCGTGTTCTGGCCGGACTTCGATGGTTGCGGGGCGTCCCTGATGTGCGTCGCTTTCATCCCATTTGGGGGACGAGCGACGGATGGCCGAGGTGGAGACTGACGCCGCGAAAGCCACCGAACCCTAGGAGTAAGCGTGTCTGATGAGCCACAGCGCAAGCGCGAGATTCTGCCGATTCCGGATGTGACGCCCGTCGGGCTGACGACGTATGACGCGAAGGATCCCGACACGGCGTTCCCGCCGATCACGCCGCTGCGGCCGCCGGCGGGTGCTCCGAATGTGCTGGTGGTGCTGGTCGACGACGCGGGGTTTGGTGCCTCAAGCGCGTTCGGCGGTCCGTGCAACACGCCCACGTTCGAGCGGCTCGCCGAAGCGGGCTTGCGATACACGCGATTTCACACGACCGCGCTGTGTGCCCCGTCGAGGGCGGCATTGCTGACGGGCCGCAATCACCATTCGGTCGGGATGGGGAGCATCACCGAGACGGCCACAGCGGCACCGGGGCAGAGCTCTCTGCGCCCGAATACCAAGGCGCCGCTGGCGGAGGTCCTCCTGCTCAACGGGTATTCGACCGGTCAGTTCGGCAAATGTCACGAGGTGCCGGTGTGGCAGACGAGCCCTATGGGGCCGTTCGGGATGTGGCCGACCGGTTCGGGGTTTGAGTACTTCTATGGGTTCATCGGCGGCGAGGACAACCAGTGGAATCCGGCGTTATACGAGGGGACAACGCCGATCGAGCCGCCAAGGACTCCCGAGGAGGGCTACCACCTGACCGAGGATCTCGCGGACAAGGCGATCGCGTGGGTCCGCCAGCAGAAGGCTTTGATGCCAGACAAGCCGTTCTTCATGTACTTCGCGCCTGGCGCGACCCACGCGCCGCACCATGTGCCGACCGACTGGATCGCCAAGTACAGGGGCGCGTTCGATGAGGGCTGGGACAAGCTGCGCGAGGTCACGTTCGCGCGCCAGAAGGAGCTCGGTGTGATCCCGCCCGACGCCGAGCTCACCGTGCGCCACGAGGAGATCCCAGCGTGGGACGACACGCCCGAGGCGATGAAGCCGGTGCTCGCCCGGCAGATGGAGGTTTACGCCGCGTTTCTCGAGCACACCGATCACCACGTCGGCCGGGTGGTTGCCGCGATCGAGCAACTCGGCGCGCTTGACGACACGTTGGTCTATGTGATCGTGGGCGATAACGGCGCGTCGGCGGAAGGCACCATGAACGGCGCGTTCAATGAGATGTCGAACTTCAATGGGATGGCCGCGCTGGAGACGCCGGAGTTCATGGCGTCGGTGCTGGATAAGTTCGGCTCGCCCGAGTCCTATAACCACTACTCGGTCGGGTGGGCGCACGCGATGGACACGCCCTACCAATGGACCAAGCAGGTCGCCTCGCACTGGGGCGGGACGCGGAACGGAACGATCGTCCATTGGCCGAACGGGATTTCGGCCAAGGGCGAGACTCGCAGCCAGTTCTGCCACGTGATCGATGTCTGCCCGACGATCCTCGAGGTGGCCGGCCTACCCCAGCCAACGATGGTCAACGGGGTCATGCAGTCACCGATCGAGGGCACCTCGATGGCGTACAGCTTCGACGCGCCGGAAGCGCCCGAACGCCACGACCTCCAGTACTTCGAGATGTTCGGCAACCGCGGCGTGTACTTCAAAGGCTGGAGCGCCGTGACCAAACACCGCACGCCGTGGGTGATGGCGGCGACAGACCTCCTGGCGTTTGACGACGACGTCTGGGAGCTCTACGACGGCTCCAAGGACTGGACCCAATCCCGCGACCTCTCGCAGGAAATGCCGGGCAAGCTCCACGAGCTCCAACGACTGTGGCTGATCGAGGCGGCCAAGTACAACGTGCTCCCGCTCGACGACCGCGGCGCCGAGCGGCTCAACCCCGACCTCGCCGGCCGCCCCCAGCTCGTGCACGGCACCTCGCAGATCCTGTTCGGAGGGATGGGCCGCCTATCGGAAGCCAGCGTGCTGAGCATCAAGAACAAGTCCTTCACCGTCACCGCCGAGATCGCCGTAACAGACAAACCGCCAAACGGAACGATCATCGCCCAGGGCGGCCGGTTTGGCGGCTGGGGCCTCTATGCCAAAGACGGCAAAGCGACTTTCGTCTACAACCTGCTCGGGCTCCAGCAGTTCGCCACCGAGGCCACGCGGGAGATCCCGGAGGGCACGCATCAGATCCGCATGGAGTTCGCCTATGACGGCGGAGGACTCGCGAAAGGCGGCGACGTCTCGCTCTACTACGACGCAGAACAGGTCGGAGAAGGACGGGTGGACGCCACCCAACCATTCATTTTCTCCGCCGACGAGACCACCGACCTGGGTTACGACTCCGGAACGCCGGTGTCGGCCGACGCGCCAACCGGAAGATTCACCGGAACGATCAACTGGGTTCAGCTCGACCTTGGCGACGACGCTCACGACCATCTCGTCGACCCCGAGCAG
>DATBYI010000587.1:0-11696 GCA_036513815.1 Solirubrobacteraceae bacterium | reverse complement strand
TCGAGGCGGCCGGCTCCGAGAACCAGTACGACCGGCCATGGCGCGGCAGTTCACAGGGGCAGACCGACGAGGACTTCCTCGACGAGGTGCAGTCGAGCCAGAACGGCCAGCCCGCCCCGATCTCGATCGAGGTGTTCGAGGGAGGCCTGCTGACCGTGACCGCGACCGCCTCGCGGACCACCGCGCCGGCGGGCGGAGCGATCAGCTTCAGCGCCACCGTTACGGGAGCCAACGGCAGCCCGCTCTCCTACAGCTGGAACTTCGACGGCGGCGCCCCGAACTCGAGCGCCGCGTCGCCGGAGACCACGTTTGCCAGCGCCGGCCAGTACGCGGTCACGTTGCAGGTGACCGACGCCGCCGGCGCGGGCGGCGGCACCGAGATCCCGATCAACGTCGGGCCTGCGGCGCCCGCGGCCTCGGGGAAGCACAAACAGACCGGGTCGGGGACATCGCGTAAGTCGCACAGCCCGACCGGCCCGCGCAAGAGCAGCGGGAATCACGCCGGCGCCAGCGCCGGCACACATCAGTCTCAGACGACTGGCCAGAGCAACCCTTCGACCTCGACCACGAGCCAAACCGCGACGACTCCGAGCTCCACATCGACCACACCCACGACTTCCGGCGCGAAAACCGACACGACCCCGGCACGCACAACCGGCTCGCACCCACGCACGCCCCGCCACCCGGCGCCCGTGATCAAGCCGCCGGCTCCGGCGCCCGTCTCCGGGCCGCTCGTCAACGGGCAGCTGATCAGCGACGTGACGCTCCTGCCCGCCGGCGCGAGCCCGCTCGTGCACAGCGTCCCAGCGCCTGCCGCGTCGGCGCCTCCGGCGCGCCAGGCGGTTCGCACCTCGCCCGTTCCGGCGCTCGCCGGCGCACTCGCAGTCGCTCTGCTGCTGGCTCTCGGCGCGACGCGTGAGCTGCGCGGGCGGCGCGCCTGGCGCGCGCTGCGACTCGGCAGTTGAGATCCTGCTCCCATCATCATCGACGTGCCTCTGATCTACGGACTCTCGAGCAACGGCATCGACCAGGCGATCTTCCACGTCGCGAACGCGCTGGAGGTGCCGGTGTTGATCCTGGCCCTGCTCGCACTCGCGCTCGTGATCTTCGAGCTTGGGAGCTATGTCGTCGAGCAGACCCGGCGCCGCAGGCGCCGCTTCGACGAGCTCCAGCGCGCGGCTGACGGGGCGAGCGACGCGCTGGCCCGCGGGGACCGCGGCGCTGCGATGGCCGCTGTGAGTGGGATCGCGCGCAGCCCGGCGATGGCCGCAACCCTGGCCTTCATCGTCGATCACGCCGGAACGCCGCGGAGCGACCACGAGCTCAACAAGGCACTGGCCGACTTCGACTTCGAGTCTCAGCGCCGGCTGTCCCGCACCCGCATGCTCGTCCGCGCCGGCCCCGCGCTCGGCCTGATGGGCACGCTGATCCCGCTCTCGCCGGCGCTGACCGGCCTCGCCGCGGGCAACACCTCTCAGCTCAGCCACGACCTCCGGGTCGCCTTCAGCGTCACCGTCGTCGGACTGCTGATCGGCGCCGTCGCGTTCGGTCTGTCGCTCTCCCGCGACCGCATCTACAGCCAGGACCTGTCGGACCTCCAGTACGTCGCGGCGGTCATCAGCGATCCACAACCGATAGGAGGTAACCCATCATCAGCGTCACCCCCAACGCCCGCAGCCGAGAAGATCGAGCCGGCGACCCGCTCGACGGCCTCGTAAACCTGTTCGACCTCGGCATCGTGCTGTCGGTCGCGTTCCTGCTCGCGGCGCTCTCATCGCTGCACCTCGGGAGCACGATCACCAGCCACGGGTTGCGCGCCACCGCCGCCAAGAACATCTACGTCGAGCCCGGGCAGACGGTGGCGCCGCTGCCGAAGCCGGGCGCGCGCACGATCGGCCGCGGGACCCAGGCCGGCGTCGTTTACCGACTGTCCAACGGGCAGCTCGTCTACGTGCAGTCGGCGCCGTCCAAGCCGAGCCACTGAATGGGCTACGTGTGGGATCAGATCCGCGGGGCCATCCCCCTGATCACGCACGGCAACCCGTACATCATGCACCTGCTGTGGGTGTCGGTCCGCGTCGCGCTGATCTCCACCTCGGCGGCGCTCGTGGTCGGCCTGCCGATTGGGCTCGCCCTCGGGCTCGGCCGCTTCCGCGGCCGGCGCGCGCTCCAGATCCTGGCCAACGCGAGCCTCGCGCTCCCGCCCGTGGTGGTGGGGGTCGGCTTGCTGACCCTGCTCCTCCCGCAGGGAGCATTCGGATCACTTCGCATCGAGTTCACGCTGAAAGCCGTGTACATCGCCCAGGCCATCCTCGCCCTTCCCTACATCGTGGCGCTGACCCCCGCGGCGATCCAGGCGCTCCCACCGGGACTGCTCGCCCAGGCGCGCGCGCTCGGCGCCGGACGGGTCCAGCTTTCGATTTTCGCGCTGCGAGAGGCGAAGATCGGGCTGCTCGCCGCGGTCATTGCGGCGCTCGGCGCCACGATCTCGGAGATCGGTGCCGTCGTCATCGTGGGCGGGAGCTTCCAAGGGACGGACGAGACGCTCGCGAGCGCCCTCGTCGATCAGTTCAACTACACCGGCCACGACCCGGTGGCGACCGCGATCGCGATCCTGCTGCTGGCGATGATCCTCGTCCTGGGCGGCGTGCTGACCGTCATCCAACAGCGCACCGGCGGGATCCAACTGCGCTTCCGGGCCGCTTGAGATGCATCTGATCTGGGAGGAGCTCCGCGTCGCCTTGCCGATGATCTGGCACGGCAATCCCTACCTGTTCAGCATCATCTGGTTCACGCTCCAGGTGGCCGCTGTGGCCACCGGGCTCGCGACCTTGATCGGGCTGCCGATCGGGCTCCTGCTCGCGCTCGGGCGGTTCCCGGGCCGTCGATTCCTGCGCGCGTTGGCGAACGCCAGCCTCGCCCTGCCGCCGGTGCTCGTCGGAGCGATCCTCTACCTGCTGATGACCGTGCAGGCACCGCTCGGCTCGCTGCGGCTGATCTGGACGCGGGAGGCCGTGTTCATCGCCCAGACGATCCTCGCCCTGCCCTTCGTCGTCGCGCTGAGCGCGGCCGCCATCGAGGCTCTTCCAGACGGGCTTCTCGCCCAGGCACGGCTGCTCGGTGCAAGCAGACGGCAGCTCTGCACCCTCGCACTGCGGGAGGCGCGGATCGGCGTGATCGCCGCGATCATCGCGGCGCTTGGAACCGCGCTGTCCGAGGTCGCCGCGGTCACAATCCTGGGCGGGAACATCTACGGCTACGACCAGACGCTGGCCAGCGCGACGCTGTTCGAGGTCAACGGTGGCCACTACGCCGACGCGGTGGCGATCGCGATCGTCCTGATCGCGATGATCCTGATCCTCATGTGCGGGCTCGGCGTCCTCCAGCAACAGGGCGGCGGGATCCGCCTGCGCTTCCGGTCGGCGACGTGAGCGCCGGGATCCGCCTGCGCTTCCGGTCGGCGACGTGAGCGCCGGGATTGCGGAGCACGTCCTGCTGCGCTGCGAGCAGCTGAGCGTGCGCCGAGGCCGGCGCGAGGTCGTGCACGAGGTGACGGCCGAGCTCCGAGCCGGCGAGATCGTCGCGCTGCTCGGCCCCAACGGCGCCGGGAAGAGCACGCTGCTCGACGCGCTCGCCGGCGCTCTGCCCGTCGCTGACGGTCGCATCGAGCGCCACGGTCGCGTGGCGGTCTCGCTGCAGTCCCCCGATCTGGCCCGTCGAACCGTAATCGCGAACGTGATGCTGGCGCTGGCCTGGTGGGGAGTGCCGCGCGGCGAGCGGCGCAGCCGGGCGCGGGAGGCGCTGCGCGCGATGGGGGCCGAGCATCTCGCCGGCCGGCCGGCGGCCGCGCTGTCGGGCGGCGAGCGCCGCCGCGTCCACCTCGCGCGCGCGATCGCGGTTCGCCCCGACGTGATGCTCCTCGACGAGCCGTTTGCCGGCCTCGACGCCGAGGTGCGCGCAAGCCTGCTCGAGGATGCGCTGTCCGCCCTTCGATCGCAGACGCGTGCGACGCTGGTGGTCGTCCACGACCGGGCCGAGGCATGGGCGTTGGCCGATCGCCTGCTCATCCTGATCGAGGGTCGCCTCGTGGCGTCAGGTCCACCGCGGGAACTGCTCGAGCAGCCGCCCACGGTCGAGGTGGCCCGCTTCCTCGGCTTCGACGGCCAGCTCGACGACGGAGGTGAGACTCTCCTGACGCGGCCGGTGCACGTCCTGCTCGATCCAAGCGGTCCGCTCGAAGCCCGCGTGACGCGCCTCATCCCGGTCGAGGACGGCGCCCGGCTGGAGCTCCAGCTCGACCGCGGGCGGCTGTACGCGCTGGCGCCACTGCCGACACCGGGGCTCGGCGAGTCCGTCCGGGTCAGGATCGAGGGCGGGGTGCGCTTCCCAGTGGCGGAGGTGGCGAGCCCGGTGGCGTCAGGCTGACGCCGGTCGGCACCGGGCCACTGGGCCCCCGGGGGTGGGGATAGCTGCACCCCCTGATGCCAGGCTCCTCCATAGGCGGGAACAACGGACGCGGGCAAGCTCTCGGACTGTCCCGATGGCAACCGAAAGGCGCGCAATGTCCGTTTCCTCTCCCGTCCGTGGCATCGCGGCCCGCATGGGCCGCTGGAGTGCAACTCATCGCCGAGTCGCGATCGTCGGCTGGTTGGCCTTCGTGCTCGCGGCAATCGTGATCGGCTCGGCCGTCGGCCAGAAGACGATTGGCAGCCAAGGCAACGACGTCGGCCAGGCGGGCCGCGCGGACCGGATCCTCAAGCAGGCCGGGTTCGCGCCGGGCGGTCCGCTGACCGAGTTCGCGGTCGTGCAGAGCTCTAAATCAAGAGTCGACGCCCCGGCGTTTCGGGCGGTGATCGGCGATGTCGCGCGCGCCGCGAAGCCGTTCGGGACGGTGCACAACCTGCGTTACCCCACGCCCGGGGCAGATCGTGGTCAGGTTTCGCGAGACGGGCACACCGCGCTCGTCGAATGGGACATGGCCGGCACGCTCGACCAGGCCGAGAACCGAATCGATCCGCTCGAGCGCGCGGTCGCGTCGGTGGGCGCGAGACATCCGAACTTCTACGTCGGCGAGGCCGGCGCGGTGAGCTCCGACAAGGCGCTCAACAACCTGTTCAACCAGCAGGTCGGCGACGCGGGCATCCGCTCGGTGCCACTCACCCTGCTGATCCTGGTCCTCGTGTTCGGATCGCTGTTGGCGGCCTTTGTGCCGCTGATGCTCGCGCTCCAGTCGGTGATCGCGACGATCGGGCTGATCAGCATCGTCAGCCACCTGACGCCGATGGACCCGAACGCGAGCGCGGTCGTCACCCTCGTCGGCCTCGCCGTCGGCGTCGACTACACCCTGTTCTATCTCCGGCGCGAACGTGAAGAGCGCGCCGCGGGCCGGAGCGAGCGTGCGGCGCTCGAGGCGGCGGCCGCCACGTCGGGGCGCTCGGTCCTGATCTCCGGCGCCACCGTGATGATCGCGATGGCCGGGATGCTGTTCTCCGGCGACGCCACGTTCGAGTCCTTCTCGATCGCCACGATGATCGTGGTCGCGGTGGCGATGATCGGGTCGCTCACCGTGCTGCCGGCCGTCCTCTCGAAGCTCGGCGACCGCGTTGAGCGGGGGCGGATCCCGTGGCTGGGGCGGCGCCGGCGTTCGGGTGAGTCGCGGGTGTGGTCGGCGGTTCTGACCCGGGTGCTCCGGCGGCCGGTGGTGTCCGCGGTCCTCGCCGGGGCATTGCTGCTGGTGCTCGCCGTGCCGACGCTGCGGATGCACACGGCGCAGACCCCGGTCGAGTCGCTGCCGCGCAGCGCCGCGACGGTGGAGACGCTCGACCGCCTACAGGCCGCCTTCCCGGGCCGCTCGATGCCGGCGCTGGTGGCCGTGCAGACGAACACGAGCGCTCCGGCCTTCCGGAGTGCGGTCGGGGCGCTGCGGACCGAGTCGGCGGCAAGCCCGGTCGGCTACGGAGCGGTGTCGGTCGACTCCAACGCCTCGCACACGGTGGCGCAGATCTCGATCCCCCTGCCGGGCAACGGGTCGGATGCGGCTTCGACGCACGCGTTGCTGACGCTGCGCAACCAACTCCTGCCGGACACCATCGGCCACGTGCCGGGCGTGAAGTTCGCCGTCACGGGCACCGCCGCCGGGTCCTACGACTGGAACCAGATGATGAAGAGCGCCATGCCGATCGTGTTCGCCTTCGTGCTCACGTTCGCGTTCCTGCTCCTGCTCGTGTCGTTCCGGTCGATCGTGATCGCGGCCAAGGCGGTCGTGCTCAACCTGTTGTCGGTCGCCGCCGCCTACGGAGTCGTGGTCGCGGTGTTCCAGTACGGCTGGGGCCAGCACCTGCTCGGCTTCAAGTCCTACGGCGGCATCACGTCGTGGCTGCCGATGTTCATGTTCGTCCTCCTGTTCGGACTCTCGATGGACTACCACGTGTTCATCCTGAGCCGGATCCGGGAGGCCTATGACCGCGGTATGAGCACCGACGAGGCGGTCGAGCATGGGATCAAGACGACGGCCGGGACCGTCACCAGCGCGGCGATCGTGATGGTGGGCGCCTTCTCGGTCTTCGCCACGCTGCCGATCGTCGACCTCAAGGAGATGGGCGTCGGCCTCGCGGCCGCCGTCCTGATCGACGCCACCGTGGTCCGCGGCGTCCTGCTCCCCGCGGTCATGAAGCTGCTCGGCGATCGCAACTGGTACCTGCCGGCGTGGCTCGAGTGGCTCCCTCGCGTGGAGAGGCACGGCGAGTCCGCGCCGGAGCCGGTGCTGGCCGTGGCCGCCTGACCGACTCCCTAGATGCGGGTGACTTTTCCGTTGATATTCAACGGAAAAGGCACCCGCACCGGGCGGGGAGGACGGACCGCGCCGCCCCACCGCACCGGGGGAGGCGGACCGGCCGCGTAGGATCGGGACCATGGAGCTTCCGCCCGGCCCGCGCGCACCCGCCGTCTGGCAGACGATCGCCTGGATGGCGCGGCCCGCCGCGTTCCTGCAAGGTGTCTACCGACGGTTCGGGGATCCCGCCACGATCCGGACCTACTGGACCGAGCAGCCGATGGTGTTGTTCTCGAGTCCGGATTCGGTGCGCGCCGTGTTCCGCCTCGACCCGGACATCGCGCCGGCGGGACAGAGCTGGGAGTTCCTGCGCCCGTTCGCCGGCCCGCAGTCGATCCTCCTCCTCGATGGAGAGGAACACCTGCGTGAGCGCCGGCTGATGCAGGGGCCGTTCCACGGCGAGCGGATGCGCGCCTTCGCGCCGATGATCGCCGAGCTGGCCAGGGCCGAGCTCGCCGGCTGGCGCGGGCGGGTGATCGCGCTCGACCGGATGCGGGAGCTGACGCTCTCGATCATCCTGCGCGTCGTGTTCGGGGCCCAAGATCCCAGTGAGGTGGCGACGCTCCGCCGGGCCATCGACGACACGCTCGCCACCGTCCGCTCGCTCCCGTCGGTGCTGGGGATGGCGATCGTGCGCCGGGACCTGGGGCCGCGCAGCCCGTGGGGCCGCTTCCGCGTAGCGGTCGAGCGCTTCGACGCGACCCTGTTCGACCTGCTCGCCCGCCGGCGGGGCGCGGCCGCTAACGGAGCCGCTAACGGCGCGGGTGACAGGCAAGACAATTCGATGCTGGACGTGCTGCTGGCTCAGCGCGACGACGGCGGCAACCCGCCGAGCGACCAGCATTTACGCGACGAGCTGGTGGCGCTGCTCGTGGGCGGCCACGACAGCTCCTCGGCGTCGCTCGCCTGGGCGTTCGAGCGACTCGCGCGGCACCCAAGCGTGCAGGCACGGCTGCGCGACGGCGACCCCGCCTACCTCGACGCGGTGGTCAAGGAGGCGCTCAGATCGAGGCCGCCGCTCACGATCGCGCCGCGCCTGTTGCTCGCGCCCGTCGACATCGCCGGACACACCATCCCGGCCGGCGTCCAGGTCGCGGCCTGCCTGTGGCTGGCCGGGCGCCGGGACGATCTCTGGCCGCAGGCAGGCGCGTTCCGCCCCGAGCGGTGGCTCGACGGCGGTAGCCAGCCGGCCCCCAACCCGCTCTCGTGGATCCCCTTCGGTGGCGGCGTTCGCCGCTGCGCCGGCGCGCCCTTCGCCGAGATGGAGATGCGCGAAGTCTTACGCGCCGCATCGGAGCTGCCCGGCACGCTTCGGCCGGGCTGCGCCGAGCCCGAGCGCGCCCGGCGCAGCATGCTCGTCCTCGTCCCGAACCGGGGCGGAGAGATCCTGGTCGGTTGACCGAGCTCGTCATCTTCGACTGCGACGGCGTGCTCGTCGACTCAGAGCCGATCTCGGTGCGGCTGGACGTCGAGATGCTCGCCCAGCTCGGGATCGCCGCGACCGAGCAAGAAGTCATCGAGCGATTCGTCGGCCGCTCGCCCGACGTGATCGTGCAGGAGGCCGGGGTGGAGCTCGGCCATCCGCCGCCCGACGACTGGTTCAAGCGCGGCGAGGAACAGCTACGCGAACGGTTCCTGGCCGAGCTGGCGCCCGTCCCGGGCATCGTCGAGGCGCTCGAGCAGATCACGACGCCGGCGTGCGTCGCGTCGAGCAGCACACCCGAGAACCTTCGCTTCAAGCTCGAGCTGACCGGCCTCTACGACCGGTTCGCGGGTCGGATCTTCAGCGCCAGCGAGGTCGCCAACGGCAAGCCCGCGCCGGACCTGTTCCTGCACGCGGCGGCCCGCCTGGGAGCGGCGCCAGCGGGGTGCGTCGTCGTCGAGGACAGCCGCTACGGCGTCGAGGCCGGGCGGGCGGCGGGCATGCGCGTCCTGGCCTACGCGGGCGGGGTGACGCCGGGACACGTCCTCTCGGGGTCGGGGACCGTAGTGTTCGACGACATGCGCGCGCTCCCCGAGCTTCTTAAGCAGCAACGATGATCACGACCCTCGGCAACACGGGCCTGCGCGTCACGCGCATCGGCCTCGGCCTCGCCGCGCTCGGGCGCCCCGGCTACATCAATGTCGGCCACGCCGCCGATCTGGCCGGGCACACCGACGTAGCGTCGATGGAGCACGCGGCACACGCGGTCCTCGACGCCGCCTACGCCGGCGGAGTGCGGTACTTCGACGCCGCCCGCTCCTACGGGAAGGCCGAAGCGTTTCTGGGCAGCTGGCTCGACCAGCGCCGGCTCACTCGCGAAGACGTCACGGTCGGCTCCAAGTGGGGCTATACGTACACGGCCAACTGGCGGACCGACGCGGAGGTGAACGAGGTCAAGGACCTGAGCGTCGAGACGCTGCGCCGGCAGCTGAGCGAGACGCGCGAGCTGCTGGGCGCTCACCTGTGCCTCTACCAGATCCACTCGGCGACCATCGAGAGCGGCGTGCTCGACGACGCCGCGGTGCGCGAGGAGCTGGCTGCGCTGCGCGCCACCGGCGTGTTCATCGGCCTCACCACGACCGGACCCCACCAGGGCCGGACGATCGAGCGCGCGCTCGAGGTCGGCGGGTTCGACTCGGTGCAGTCGACCTGGAACCTGCTCGAGCGCTCGGCCGGGCCCGCCCTCGCCGCCGCCCACGAGGCGGGCCTCGGCGTGATCATCAAGGAGGCGCTGGCCAACGGGCGGCTGACCGATCGAGGTGACGTGCCGGCGCTGAGGACGGCCGCGCGCGAAGCCGGCACGACGCCCGATGCGCTCGCGCTCGCCACCGTGCTTGCCCAGCCCTGGGTCGACGTAGTCCTGAGCGGCGCTTCCACCGTGGAGCAGCTTCAGACCAATCTCACCGCGCTCGATGTGCGGCCAGAAACTCTCGACGAGCTTGTCGAGGACCCCGAGACCTATTGGCACGAGCGGAGCGAGCTACCCTGGAACTAATGGAAATCGAAATTTGGTCTGACATCGCCTGTCCCTGGTGCTACGTCGGCAAGCGCCGGTTCGAGGCCGCCCTAGAGCAGTTCGAGCACAAGGACGACGTGCGCATCACCTGGCGGAGCTTCGAGCTCGACCCGGGCGCTCCGGCCGAACGCGAGGGTGAGCGCGCCGCGCGGTTGGCCGAGAAGTACGGAATGACCGTCGAGCGCGCCCGCGAGATGGAGCAGCAGATGACCCAGACGGCGGCCGGCGAGGGCCTTGACTTCCGCTTCGACCGGCAGCGCAGCGGCAGCACCTTCGACGCCCACCGGGTTGTGCACCTGGCCGGCGAGCACGGGCTCCAGGACGCGATGAAGGAGCGCCTGCTCCGCGCCTACTTCAGCGAGGGCGAACTGATGAGCGACCACGAGACGCTCGTCCGGCTCGCCGCCGAAGTCGGCCTCGACGCCGACGAAACGCGCGAGATGCTCGCGGGCGACCGATACAGCGACGAGGTGCGCGGAGACGAGCGGACGGCGGGCCAGTTCGGAATCAGCGCCGTCCCGACGTTCGTGATCGACCGCGCGATCGGCGCATCGGGCGCTCACCCGCCCGAGGCGTTGCTCGAGCTGCTGAACGAGGGCTGGTCCCGCCGTGCGCCCGTGTCGGTGATCGCAGGCGGCGAGGCCTGCGACGTCGACGGCAACTGCTGAGTAACTGACGCTAGCCGGCGCGGTCGAGCAGGCCGCGTTTGCCCGCGGCGTACGCCACCTCGGCTCGGCTGTGAACGCCGAGCTTGCGCATCACGTTGCGCACGTGAAACTTCGCGGTGCTCTCGCTGACGAAGATCGCGCGCCCGATCTCGGCGTTGGTCAGCCCGCTGGCGAGCAGCTCGGTGACCTCCCGCTCTCGCTGAGTGAAGTCGAGCTCGTCGCCCGGGTGCTCGCCGGCCACGAGCGCTCTGACCATCTCCGCGCTGCGACCGTCGAACCCCGACTCCCCCCGGGAAACGCGCCGGATGATCCGCACGAGCTCGACGACGTCGACCTCCTTGAGCACGTACGCCTTCGCGCCGCGGCGGAGCGCCTGGTTCAGCAGGCTCTCGTTCAGGAAGGTCGAGAGGATCACGACGTTGGACTGGGGCCGGCGCCGGACGATCTCGCTACACAGCTCGAGCCCCTCCGTGTCGTTGCCGGCGCTCAGCTTGAGGTCGAGCAGGACCACGTCGGGCCTCGATCGCTCGAGGGCCTGGAGTGCTTCGGTCCGATCACCGGCCTCGGCCACCACGGAGATGTCGGGCTCGAGCTCGAGGATCGAGCGCAGCCCGCGCCGCACGATCGCGTGGTCGTCGACCAGCAGCACGCGTGCGGGAGAGGCGGTGGCGGGCTCAGCCGACACCGGCTGTCCCGCCAAAGGGCACCTCGACTCTCAGCTTCACGCCTCCGCCGCGCCGCCGCTCGAACCAGGCGGCGCCGTCCAGACTGCGCACCCGCTCGGCGATTCCGGTCAGCCCGAGATGATCGCCGTTGGACTGCGAGATGAAGAGATGGTGCTGGAGCTTCTGGTGGTTGCCCGAACCGTCGTCGGCCACGGCCAGCGACACCACCTGCGGGCGCCATCGCAAGGTGACCCACGCGCGGTGCGCCTGGGCGTGACGCACGACGTTGAACAGGGCCTCGCGCGCGATCTGGACCAGCGCGTGCTGGGTGGCCGGTGGCACCGGCTGCGTCTGCCCATACGTGCGCAGCCCGACCTGCAGGCGGGTGCCTGCCTCGACGTCCTCGATCACGTCGCGCAGCGCCCGAGGCAGCTCGGTCTGTCCGTCGCTCGCCAGCCCGAAGATCACCTCGCGGATCTCGTCCATCGCCGAGCGGGCGAGCGACTGGGCGGCGAGCACCCGCTCGAGCACC
>DATBYI010000586.1:0-3983 GCA_036513815.1 Solirubrobacteraceae bacterium | reverse complement strand
AGCGACTGCTCGGGTGGTTTACGCGAAGCACGCGACGCCGGCGCCGGCGCGACATCGCCGCCCACTACGACCTCGGCAACGAGCTCTTCTCGCGCATGCTCGACGCGTCGATGAGCTACTCGTGCGCGGTGTTCGAGGAGGCGGGGATGAGCCTTGAGGAGGCGCAGCTGGCCAAGCTGGAGCTCGTCTGCGAGAAGCTGAGGCTCGGACCCGACGATCACCTGCTCGAGATCGGCACCGGGTGGGGCGGGCTCGCCGTCCATGCCGCTCGCACACGCGGGTGCCGTGTCACGACCACGACGATCTCACGCGAGCAGTACGACTACGCATTGGCGGCGGTGCGCCGGGCCGGCGTCGAGGACCGGGTCACGGTCGTGCTCGAGGACTACCGGGACCTGACCGGGCACTACGACAAGCTCGTCTCGATCGAGATGATCGAGGCGGTGGGCTGGCGTCACACCGGCACCTTCTTCGCCAAGTGCTCAGAGCTGCTCGCGCCCGACGGCACGATGCTCCTCCAGGCGATCGCGATCGACGATCGCGCCTACGAGGTCGAGAAGGCGTCGCGCTCGTTCATCAACACCCGCATCTTCCCGGGTGGCTGTCTGCCTTCGCTCGAGGTGATCGCACGGGACGTCGCGCGCCGCACCGACATGCAGATGGTGAACCTGCAGGACCTCACCGCGCACTACGTCGAGACGCTGCGGTGCTGGCGGCGGCGCTTCAACGACCACGCTGAGGAGCTCGACGGCCTCGGCTACGACGAGCGGCTCCGCCGGCTGTGGAATCTGTACCTGAGCTATTGCGAGGCGGGCTTCGCCGAGCGGCGGATCGTGGACGTGCAGTTGCTGCTCGGCAAGCCGCGCTGGCGGGGTGACGTCGCCGAGGCCCCGACGGCCATGCGTAGCGCTCTGAGGACGATGAGCGCTCTTTCCTAACCGTCCCTCAGGAATGTGTAGATTTGGTCACCGACCGGACTGGTGGCCGGTCCACAGGCTGTCGGTCGCAGCAAAGCCAGCGGGCTGGGAGGAGGAATTTATGGGCAAGCGGGCCTTCCGTCCGGAGGACGTCTTCCGTCTACGCACGGCGAGCGAACCGGACCTGTCGCCCGATGGGCGCCGCGTGGCGTTCGTCGTCACCGACACCGACGAGGAGGCGGATCGGCTGCGTTTGTCGATCTGGGTGGCGCCCGTCGACGGGTCGGCTCCGCCGCGCCGGTTCACCGAAGGCCCCGCCGATAAGAGCCCGAGCTTCTCCCCCGACGGCCGCTGGCTCGCCTACCTGTCCGTCGCCGACGGGCGGCCCGAGCACGCCCACGTGCGCCTGGCCTCGTTGGAGGGCGGCATGCCGGCGCAGCTCGGAGACCTCCCGGGGCCGGTCAGCCAGTTCGCCTGGTCGCCGGACTCGACCCGGATCGTCGTCGTGTGCGGAGTGGGGGCCCCGGATCGCAGCGACTCTGCAAGTCCGCGCGAGCGCCACGCGCCACACGTTCCGCGTGGGCTGGCCGGGAAGCTCGACGGCGTCGGCTGGCACGAGGGCCGGCGCCACCTGTTCGTGCTCGACGTGGAGAGCGGATCGGCCACGCAGGTCACCCGCGGCGAGTACGACCACGACGATCCGGCCTTCTCACCCGACGGCGCCACGATCGCGTTCGCCTCCGACCGCCACCCCCGGCGCGACGACCGCCAGTTCCACGGCGACATCTGGGTGATGGCCGCCGGTGGCGGGCGGCCCCGTCGTCTGACAAGCGGGAAGGGCGTGGCCGAGTTCCCGAGCTTCTCGCCCGACGGACGGTGGATCGCCTACGCGGGGACGGTCAGCGACGAGTGGAACGCCGACATCCACATATTCGCCGTGCCGGTCGACGGCAGCGCCCCGCCCGAAAGGGTGGCGCCGGAGCTTGACCGCCCGACCGTCCTCTTCTCCGGGCTGCCCACGCCGATGAGCTGGACGGGGAATACGGAGCTGTTGATGCTCGTCGCCGACCACGGTTCGGTCAAGCTCCACCGCGCCCGGGTCGGACAGCGCCGCAGCCGCGAGGTGCTGGGCGGCGACATCCTGATCGACGGCGTCGCCGCGCGCCCGGGCCGGCGCGCGATCGCCTACACGGCGTCGTGGCCCGACCGGCCGAGCGAGCTGTACGCGAGCACGGTGGCGGGCGGTGAGTCGAATGCTCTTAGCCAACTGAACACTGAGTTCGTCTCCGAAGTCGAGCTCGCCCGGGTCAACCGGTCCATGGTTGTGCGCCCCGACGGGACCGAGGTCGAGTACTTCACAATCCTGCCGTCCGGCGGCGCGCACGGCCTACCCATGCACGTCGACATCCACGGCGGTCCCCACGCGGCGTGGCCGTCGGGGCGCTGGCTCGCCTTTCACCAGGCGATCGCCGCGGCGGGTTACGTCGTCGTCCTGCCCAACCCTCGCGGTAGCACGAGCTACGGCCAGAAGTTCACGAGCGCGTGCACGGGCGACTGGGGAGGAGCCGACTGCCAGGACATCCTCGCCTGCTGTGATGACCTGATCGAGAGCGGGATCGCCGACGGCCGGCGCATGTTCGTGAGCGGCGCCTCCTACGGTGGGTTCATGACCGGCTGGCTCGTGGGGCACACCGACCGGTTCCGCGCCGGCACCGCGGTCGCGGCGGTCGTCGACCAGACGAGCATGGCGCTGACGACGGAGATTCCCGAGTTCGCGGTCTTCAACATGGGCGGTACGCCCTGGCAGCGGCGCGACGAGTACGAGCTGCGCTCGCCGCTCTCGTACCTGCCCGCGGTGAAGACCCCCGTGCTCGTCATCCACTGGGAAGGCGACCTACGCGTGCCCATCGGCCAGGGGGAGGAGCTGTGGAGCGGTCTCCGTCTCCTGGGCAAGGAGACCGAGTTCGTGCGCTACCCCGGCGGCTTTCACATCCAGCGCACGCCGTCTCAGGCGGTCGACTGGACCAAGCGGATGCTCGCCTGGAACGAGCGGCACGACGCGCGTCCCAGGCGGCGGACTCGCTCGGTTTAGACTCGCCCCCGGAGGGTCGTGAGCGGACTGGAGAGACTCAACGCAAGCACGCTGCTCGACGTTCAGCTCGAGGCGGGCCGGGCGGACGTGCCGGCGCTGCTGACGGTTGACGGTCGTGTGACGTACGGTCAGCTCGCCGGGTTGACGGGTGCGGTCGCCTCGTATCTGACGATGCTCGGGATCGAGCGCGAGCAGCGCGTGCTGATGATCCTCGACGACTCGCCGGCGTTCCCCGCGGTGTTCCTCGGCGCGATGCGCATCGGCGCGGTGCCGGTCCCGGTCAACCCGATGGACCGGGTCGACAACTACGCGTACTACCTCGACGACAGCTACGCCAAGGTGCTCGTGGTCGAGGCATCTCTCCTGCCGGCGCTCGATTCCGTGTTGGCGGCGCGCCGGGGTCTTCACGTGGTAGTGGTGGATGGGGATCCGGGGCCGTATACGAGCTTCTCCTCGTTCGACGCGGCCGGGCATGCCGAGCTGCTCCCGCCGCTCGACACCCACCGCGAGGACATGGCGTTCTGGCTCTACAGCTCGGGCTCGACCGGCCGGCCCAAGGGCGTCGTGCACTCCCACGGCGACATCGGTGTCACCGTCGAGTGCTACGCCCGCGGGGTGCTCGGGGTTTCGCCCGACGACGTCTGTTATTCGACGACCAAGCTGTTCCACGCGTACGGTCTCGGCAACGGGCTGACGTTCCCGCTGTCGGTCGGGGCGTGCGCGGGACTCGTCAAGGGTCGCTCGGTGCCCGACCGGATCTTCGAGGCGGTGGGGCGCTACCGGCCGACGCTGTTCTTCTCGGTGCCGGCGCTGTACGCGGCGATGGTCCGGTCTGAGGGTGTCTCGGCGGCGGATTTCTCGTCGGTGCGCGCGTGCGTGTCGGCGGCCGAGGCGCTGCCCGCGGCCGTGCTCGCGCGGTGGCGGGAGGTGACCGGCACGGTGATCCTCGACGGGATCGGCTCGACCGAGATGCT
>DATBYI010000585.1:0-4728 GCA_036513815.1 Solirubrobacteraceae bacterium | reverse complement strand
CTCGACCTATCCGAGGTCGAGTATCTCGACAGCGCCGGCATCTACGTCATTCATGGGATGCGCGCGAGCCTGCAGGCGCGGGGACAAGTCTTGGTCCTCGTGATCCCGGAAAGCTCGCCCGTGCACGATGCGCTGCGGCTGTCGGGAGCCAAGCAGCCAGGCGAGGTCGTCGACGACCTGGATGGGGCGATGCTGGCGCTGGAGGCCTCGGCGCTCGGCGACGCCTGAGCCTCATCCCAGTTCGAACTCGATCTCTTCCCAGTCGCCGACGCGGCGATACCCGACCTCGGCATAGATCTTGTTCGATGTCGGGTTCGACAAGTCGGTGAACAGCATGCACCGATCGGCGACGGTGGCGAGGGCGCGGCGGCTGGCCGCCGCCACCGCGCTCCCGGCGTATCCGCGGCACCGGTGGGGTGGCGGCGTGTAGACAGGCCCGACCCGTACCACGCGGGCCACGGCCGGATTGACCCCGATCATCGAAACGGGCTGCCCGTCGTCCCATACCAGCAGGCCCTGGCGGCGCAGGCTCCCGTCGATCATCGCCCCGGCCTGCGCGGCGCCGACCAAGCCCGCCTCATGTATGAAGTCCTCCATCCAGGCAACAAGCAGGTCGCGCTCGCCGGGGTGGGCGAGCCGCAGCGCACCCGGAGCAGGCCGAGGCGGGTCACGCACGTCGTCAAGCACGTGCATCGCCTCACTCATCGTGGTGCGGGTCCTCCCGCCCGTGGAGCTCGCCCAGGCGGCCGCGATCGCCCGCGCCGTCGCCGGCGCGCCGCTCACCCCCGCCACGTCCGGGTCGTCGTTCAGCCACTGGGCGACGAAGGCGCCCGCGTCGTCGTCGAGCGGGCTCGCCAGCAGGGGCCATGGTGGGGTGCGCAGCGCGGCGAAGCCCACCTCGTCCCCAGCCCCTAGCCCGTAGGCGAACAGCGGCGCGCCTTCCCCGAGCCCGCCGTCGAGCACTCTCATGAGCACGGTGGCGAGGACGTTGCATTCGATGCGCTCGGAGAGCAGTAGCTCGGTGCGAGCTGCGAACTCCCGCGCGTCGGTGGTCAGGACGTAGCGCACCGACGCATATGATCGCCGGGTCTCGTCACGTCCTGGCTAAAGCCGTTGCACGACCTCGTCGAACGGCTTGCGATCGGCGCGCTCGATCCATTCGATGGCCGTGCGTCGCTCGGGGTCCCGCGTGTGGACCGGATAGCCAAAGGTGAGCACGATCACGGGATGCTCGCCCTCCTCGAGGTCGAGCAGCTGCGCCACCGCGTCGGGATCGGGCATCCCGTTGGGACACGAGCCGATGTGGTCGTTCCAGGCGGTCAGCATCATGTTCTGCATCGCGCGGCCGGCGTCGAAGGGGGCGCGCGCGCCACCGCGCAGCGCGATCACGACGATGAGCGCCGCGCTGCGGACTTGAGCAGGGGAGTACACGGCGTCGGCGAGCCGCTCGCGCAGCGACGGGCTCTCGACGACCAGGAAGCGCCACGGCTGGGTGTTACGCGAGCTCCCCGCGACGCGGCCGGCCTCGAGGATGCGCTGCTCGGCGTCGGCCGGGATGGGCCGGCCGGCGTACTCGCGCACCTCGCGCTTGCTGGCGACGGACAGGAATGTGTCCACGGCGAGAAGCCTAGGGGCTAGTCGATCACGACGACGAGCCGCGTGTCGATGTTGACCTTCCAACCGCGCCGAGAACTGACGCAGGAGCGCTCGGCGCCCCGCTCGGTTGAATCTGGCTCGACCGCGCAGGCGGTGTCCGGGCCGATTTGCCACCCGACTGGGTCAACAGGTAGGCGGCGGCACCCGCCGCGAGCACCACCGCGACGGCGATCGATGACAGAAGCATCGGGACGCGCCCGCGGCGGACGCGGTAGTCGTGCCGTTCTGTGATCGGCCCGGAGCCGGCAGACGTCGTCGCTGGCGAAACGTCGATCGACGCCGCGATCGCGGTGCTGAGGCTCGTCTCGCGCGCGAGGTTCGTCTGCAGCTGCTCGCGGACCTGCCGGGTCAGACGGCGCTGCCTGAGCATCATGAACCCAAGCAGCGGTACCGCCAGCAGCGTGGCGAGCCCCGCGATCCCGCCGATCGTCTCCCGCAGCGAGCTCTTGACCGTGGCGGTCGGGCGAACCGGCACCGAGGCCGCCTTGAGGAGGACGTGCTTCGAGGAAGGTTTCCCGGGCACGCCGGTCACGGGGCCGATCGGCACGGTCTGCTCGGCGATCCCCAGCAACTCGCCGTTGCCGACCCCGTCTGTCAACGTGTTGTGGACCCAATAGACGGCGCCGTTTTCGCGCCACGCGACCGTCTGCAGCTGGTTCCCGTCGTAGAACAGCAGGTAGGTGCGCTTTCCGACCGAAATCGTCTGATTCGGGTTGGCAAACAGCGGGGCGTCGGTCCAGGTGGTTCCCTGGACGTCGTAGAACTGGCCGAGGTCGCCGTTGGAGAACACCTCGACGTAGATCGGATACGACTTGCCGCCGGGCGCGTGGATGAGGTAGTCGCGGATGCATGCCTCCACCTGCTGGGTGCACTGCGGTGCGACGGGGAACGGGCCGCTTCCCGACAGGTCCTGCACCTTCGGGAACTCGGCCGTGAAGGGGATTCCGGACGTCGCGGCCTTCTCGGCGGCAATATTTGTTGCCAGCGTCGGAGTCAGCGGGAGGTTGGCGACCCCGTGACGACCCCCCACTTTGTGGGCGATCGCAGCGGTCTGCCTAGTCGGCGGTGGCGCCCCGCCGCCGGTCAGGAAGTTGTGCACGCTCTGCTGGATCTGCCCCGGGGTGGCAGTCAGGTCGCCGTTCGGCAAGGGATTGGTGCTGAACGGGACCTGGCGCACCCGCAGGCCGGCGGCCTTGACGAGCAGATAAGCCAGGTTGAGGATCTCGTTCGCGCTGTCGAGCCCGGGGTCGGTCTGGACGGTCTGGCCGAAGATCTTCTCGAACCCCCCGATGTTGCCGGCGAGCTCGGGGCCGTACTGCTTCTTGACGTCGAGCAGGAACGCCTGGTCACGGGCGTCGCGGATCTGCGAGGTATCGGTGTGGCGGTAGGAGACGAACTGCTCGGCTTCGCTGCCGTTGAGGCACTGGTAGCCGGGTTGCAGGTCGACGTTCTGGTACTGCTGTCCGCCGTCGGCGTTGTTGTGGTAGTAGCGCTCGTCGATCGTCGAGTAGACGCAGCCCAACTCGTTGATCGCCTTCTCGAAGCGCCCGAACGTGGCGACGATCACATGGTTGATCGAGAGACCGGTGACCTGCTTGATCGTGTTGAGGAGGTAGGTCAGCCCGTAGGTGTAGGAGGCATTCAGACGGGTCGGGCCGATCTCCCCGCCCGGCGTCTGGATGGGCACCCACAGCTCCCGTGGGATCGACATCATCGAGATGTAGGGCTTGCTTGGATCGATCCGCACAAGCAGCATCTCGTTCGCCAGGTGGGGCACCGCGGTCGCGTAGTACTTGGTCTTCGGGCGCCAGTCGTCGCCGACCATCAGGAGGGTCTCCGGGCCCCCGTAATAGTCCGGGGCGAGCGCCTTGCGCTGGACCACGAGCGGCCTGTTCACATGCAGGTCCTGGACGACGGTATGGACCTGCTCGACGATGAACACCGCGGTTCCGCCGGCGGCCGCCAGCACCACGAGCAGGCAGCCGAGCAGCAGCCGCCAGACGATCCGGCGGCGACGCGGTTTCGGATTCCACTCGGGGGGCGGCGGGAGCAGGGCTGGACTCGCCTGCTTCGGGGGCCGCGCGGCGACGCTCACAGGGCAAAGCTATCGAGGCTGCCCTCGGATTGATCGGGCGTCCTCTTAGGAGGATTTACGGCGGCGCCTGACGGCGGCGCCTCAGTTCTCGGCCGGCTCCGGCTCGGCCGGTGCGGGCGCCTCGTCCGGACCCGGGTTGGGCGCAATCGGGTCGGCCGGCTCGTCGGGGCCGGGAATGGTCGCGGGTTCCTCAGGGGCGGCGGGAGAGCCAGGGTCGGGGACCGCCGGGGTTACCGGCGCGTCGGGCACGGCCGGCGTGGGCGGGACGCTCGGCTGGGGGACCTCGGCGACTGGGACTTCAGCGAGTCGGATTTCAGCGTTGGTGAGAGCGGCCATACACAACCTCTACCCCGCCAGCCCGCGGTAACTCACAAAGGGGCGATGATCTCCGCGAGCCGCCCGGCGTGCTGGACGTGCAGGAGGTGCCCGGCGTGCACGATCTCGACTAGCCCCGCGCGCGGTATTTGAGCCGCCAGGCGCCGGGCGGCGGCGACGGGAACGACGTGATCGGCCGACCCCGACACGATCGTGGTCGGCGCCGAGATCTGCGACAGCAGGTGCTCGAGCGCGGGAAGGTCGCGGACCAGGAATCGCTGCTCGCGTACGAACGAGCGCCACGCCGCCGGCGCGAGCAGCATCCGGCCCGCCGAGCGCAGGTAGCGATCGTCGAGCGCTGTCGCCTCCGCCACCCACCGCCGCACCGAGCGCGCCCCCAGCACGAGGCCGCCGCCTCCCATCGCCCCGACCGTCGCGAGCCAGCCGATGAGCGGCGCGGCGAGCAGATAGTCGACCGGACCAAGCGAGTCGGTATTGGCCGCCGGGGAGACGAGCACCAGTGCCCCCACGCGTTGGGGGTACGAGGCGGCCAGCCACGCCGCCACGGCGGCGCCGAGGCTGTGCCCGACGACTGTCGCCTGCGCCACGCCGGCGCGGTCGAGCGCGGCCAAAGCCGCGCGCGCGTTGCCCGCCAGGTTGGT
>DATBYI010000584.1:0-4446 GCA_036513815.1 Solirubrobacteraceae bacterium | reverse complement strand
CAGATTCACACCAACGGGCATCGCGCCGAAGCCGGTGGGGCTGGTATCGGCAATGGCGCAAACACACGGCCGTCTCGGGGACAAGCGCACGATCCCCCCGAGCCGGCCGAGACCGCCGGCGCTTTCAACCTCGGCCAGCAGTTCGCGGACCAAGGGGGTGTGGTTGAAGCGCATGCGGCCAATGGTCACGCGGAAGAGCGTGGCCATGGCACCGCCGCCTCGAACCTCGGCCGATTGCTCGGAGAGCAAGGGGCGCTGGCCGAGGCCGAGGCGGCTTACCGTCGCGCCGATGAGCTCGGCGACAGCGCTGGCGCTTTCCACCTCGGTCTGCTGCTCGAAGGCCAAGGGGGCGTGGCTGAAGCGCAGGCTGCCTACGGTCGCGCCGATGAGCGTGGCCATGGCACCGCCGCCTCGAACCTCGGTCGATTGCTCAAAGAGCAAGGGGCGCTGGCCGAGGCCGAGGCGGCGTACCGCCGGGCCGATGAGCGTGGCGATGCCGATGGTGCGTTCGGGCTCGGCGTGCTGCTCGCGGAGCATGGGGCGATGGCCGAAGCCGAGGCGGCGTTCGGGCGCGCGGACGAACGCGGCGACGCGCTCGCGGCCTTCAATCTCGGCGCTCTACTTGCGGACCGTGGGGCGCTGGCCGAGGCCGAGGCGGCGTACCGCCGGGCCGATACGCGTGGCGATGCCTACGGCGCGTACGGGCTCGGGGTGCTGCTCAGCGAGCGAGGGGCACTGGATGAGGCCGCGGCCGCATACGGTCGCGCGTTCGGTCGCGGCGACAATGGTGCCGCTGTAGAGCTCGGCCTGCTGTTCGCGGAGCATGGGGCGCCGGCGGAGGCCGAGGCGGCGTTCGGGCGCGCGGACGAACGCGGCGACGCGGCCGCGGCATTCAATCTCGGCGTTCTGCTCGAGCACCGTGGGGCGCTGGCGGAGGCCCAAGCGGCTTACGTTCGTGCTCGGGAGCGCGGCGACAGTGAACTCGCGAAGATGGCTCGGGCCGCGCTGATGGATTTGGGCCGACGGGGAGAAGAGACGAGTGCCCGGCGGCCCGAGCGAGCATGGAATGTCTAGATCGAGACTCGTGCATCGCTCCGCTCGTGGGGCCGACCAGGCGGTGATCGTCTCGGTGCCGCTCGACCCGACGACGCCGATCGACGGGACGGCCGGCCTCGGCGACGTGACCGCGAGCCTGTCAAGGCCAATCACGGTCAGCGGCGGTGGCCCCCTGCGTCACGTGCACGTGGAGGATGTCCATCCCGGCAGGCTGCGGCTTCTGCTCGAGATTGACCGGACCGGCTCGATCTCGGCCGCCGCCAAGCGCTGCGCGATCCGTCAGCCATCGGCGTCGATGCATCTCCGGGCCCTGGAGACGGCGGTCGGACAGAAACTGGTGATCCGGAACGGACGCGGGAGCAAGTTGACAGCCGAGGGCAAGATCGTTGCCTCGCACGCTGCGCGGATGCTGGGGACTTTGGAGAGCATGCGCTGGGCGCTGGACGCACTGAACGCACCAAGCATGGGCGAACTCGCGGTGGCAGCGAGTCAAACGCCTACTCTGGTCCTGATTCCCCCGGTCCTGCGCGACTTTTCAGCGCGTCATCCCGGGGTAAGCATCAACCTCCGGACCCTCCCCAGCGAGATGGTGGTCCGGGAGGTCGCGCGCGGGGCGGTCGACATCGGGATCGCCGGCGAGGTGGCGTGTGCCGAGCCGGTTATCCGAAAGCAGATCCTGATCGACGAGCTCGTGGGTATCGCTCCCGTCGGCCTTCTCAGCACGGACGCCGGATCGGTGAGCAGGGAGGTGTTCGCCCGGCACAGCCTTCTGCTCGGTCCGGACGGGTCCAGCACGAGGATGATCACCGAGCGGCATCTGGCCCGTGCCGGCTACCGTGCCGCACGCATCTGGGCATTCGACTCGTCGGAGGCGATCAAGCGGGCCGTGGCGGATGGGATCGGCATCAGCTTCATGTCGCACCTGCTCATCAGCGGCGAAATCGAACGAGGAGACTTGGTCCCGTTCTGCATCGCGGGCCTGGAGCGGATGATGCGCCCGATCCACGCCGTGCAGCCCAGCCTGGCCGAACTCACGCCCCAAGCAGCCCGGTTCGCGACGCTCATGATGGACGCCCATCGGGCGCCGGCCTCGGCGAGCAACCTGAGTTGAGCTCTACTCAGCTCCGGAGCCAGGATCGGACGGATCGTCCCCGACGATGTAGTGCCGAAGCACGGCTCTGCGAGTTTTTCTACGGCCCCACCAGCCGCTTGTGACGAGCGCGAGTAGCAGCTGGTCGCGCTTGCGCTCCTGGTGTGCGTGAGCCGCGATGCTCTCGAGCTGGCTCTCGAGGACCGCGGCCTGGGTTCGCACGGCCACGAACTCGTCGAGCAACGGTGCCAGAACCGGAAGCAGCAGTTCGCGCAGCGCTGACGCAGGGTCCTGCGGCGAGTCGCTACTGATCCAGGCGGCTCCTGATCCAGCTTGCTCAATCTCGGTCGCCCGGGTGAGATGGCCGACGTCGCGGCGGCGCTCCTCGAGAGCGGCTACCAGCGAGCGCTTCGAGACCGTCGCCGGAGCATTCGACGGTCCACGCTCGAGCTGTCCGCGCTTGACCATCCGTTCGACTGTCTTGCGCGAGACGCCGAGCGCCCTGGCAGCGACGCCGAAGTGGACATCATCGTCCGTTTCGGGCCTCGGAGCGGCCAGCGACGTGGTGAGGGCCGTATCCGATGACGCATCCTCGCCGGCGATCGGCTCCGAGTCCTCGACTTCCTCCGCCTCCGGTGGTGGTGCCTCTGGCTCGAGCCACGAAAGATCCACCAACTGCTCCAGCGGCGTAGATCCCGACAGTTCGGGAGTTGGGCGCCGTGACCGCACCGGGAGCGGGCCGTACGGGAGATCGGCGGATGAGGGAGTGTGTCCGGCGGCACGGGGTGGCGTGGAAGGTTGCATGGCGAGCCTCTCAGGATCAGGTATGTCGTGGGTCGTCGGATTGGCGGCCGCGACGGGACGGGACACGGTCGCGACGGGACGGCGACGCGGTCGCGACCGCGTCGCGACGTTGTCGCGGCTGCCTGGGCCACGTCCCGGCGCGTCGCGTCATCGGTCGTCACCCGCTGCGCCGGCGATTCCCGCGGTCTCCAGCTCGTGGCGGTGGCGAAGTAGAAACTCCAAGTTCTCAGCGGCTCTGGCGTGCCCTCGTCCCGCGCTCCGTCGCCAGGCGCCCTCGGCACCGTCGAGATCGCCGATCTCATAGAGGAGCACGCCCAGGTTGAACGCGGCGTCGGGGTCGCCTCTGCGCTCGGCGCGCTCGTACGCGGCGAGCGCCCCAGCCGTGTCTCCTTGTTGATGGAGCATCGCGCCGAGGTTGAACGCGCCAGTCGGGGCGCCGCTCTCGTCGGCGCGGCGGTAGGAGAGCTCCTCGAACTCCGCGAGGCCCGGCGCGTCGGACTCGATCGCGACGCGGCGCTCCAACCCGCGGCTACGACGAGAGAGGAACAGTAGGTTCGCAGCTGCACGTACATGCCCTCGTCCCGCGCTCCGCCGCCAAGCAGCCTCAGCGCCGTCGAGGTTGCCAGCCTCGTACAAGAGCACGCCGAGGTTGAACGCGGCGTCGGCGTCTCCTCTCTCCTCGGCGCGCTCGTAGGCCGCCGTCGCGCCGTCGACATCCCCGCGCTGATGGAGCACGACCCCGAGGTTGAAAGACCCGGCGGCGTCGCCGGTAGCGTCGAGCCGCCGGAATTCCCGCTCCTCGGCCTCGGACGCGGCGGCGGGCGTGCCGGGCGAGCGAGCCCAGGTCGGTTCCGCAGGAGCCGTGGGGTCGCGGGTGGCAAGACTCGCGGCGGGCGCGACGCCCTTCGAGTGCGGCAGTGGCGGCGGAGAGGCGAATCCACGTCCTAGGACAGACGCCGTCCGTCGGCGCGCACGGTGCATGGCAGCTGTGCCGGCGACAACGATCAGCGCCAGTAGGGCGAAGCCGATCAGGAGCACGGTCGACATGGCACCGCTCGCGCCGTGGTGGATCGGCTTGGCGGGAGTCCGCGCGCGCCTCGGCGTCGGGGTTACAGGGCGCGGTGTCGCGGGTCGGCTCGGGGCGCTCGCGCCGGTCGTTCCGCTCAGACCCGTCTGTCCACCGCAGCACAATTGCTGAGGACCCAGCGGGTACTGATGCACCAGCTGTTGAGGGGCCGTCGCGGTCGTCCTGCTCGAGGCCGCGACAGCTGGCGCGACAGTTCCGCCGGTCAGTCCACCCAGCACAAGAAAACCGCTGGCGATCGCAGCCGCAATGTGGCGCCGTCGGCTCATTCGATCGTCACCGGAGTGCCGACCGGCATGAGCTTCCCGAGCTTGAGGACCGCGGCGTTGGTAAGCCGAATGCAGCCGTGGGAGATCCGCCCGGGGATCAGGGCAGGTTGGTCGGTCCCGTGGATTCCCACGACCCCGCCGCC
>DATBYI010000583.1:0-3184 GCA_036513815.1 Solirubrobacteraceae bacterium | reverse complement strand
CGCAGCAGGCTCAACGTGCCGTACTCGGGATGACCCTGGCAGAGGACGAACAGCGCATCTCCCTGCTCGCGCGCCGCGACCGACCAGCCGGCGCCCGATTCGCCGGTTCCCACGACGATGCGGTAGCCGGCGTCGACGAGCGCCGCCTCGGGCACGTCGTTGATGCGAGAGTGAGGGATGCGAACCAGATCGGGGAGTCCGGCGGCGAGCGGATCGAGCCGGTCCTCCAGGACGCCCTCGAACACGCCGGCGCATTTGAGCGGCCGTTGCTCCCGCTCGATGCCGTCGAACAGGAGGAGGCTCGCGTGCGAGGCCAGGCATGACAGCAGCGTCGTGCGGACGTTGTCGGCCGCCCACTCGAGGAGCCGGGCCAGATACGGCCAGTAGGGCTCGAAGCTCAACTGCACCTGGGTTGGCTCGGTTCCCGTGACGATCAAGGCGTCCGGCGGACGCGTCCACAACTCGTCGAGCCCGCGGTAACGCTCCTCGATCAGGGCGGCGACCTTCTCCGAGCGCGGAATCTCCTTGATCGTGTAGAGCTCGAATTCGATCGCGCTCCCGTTGGCGCCCAGCGCCGCGCCGCGGAACTGGTTCTCGGTATCGAGGAACGCCGAGTCCGGCATGTTGTTGACGAGCCCGACCGTAAGTGGGCGAGGCTCGGGGCGGATATCGAGTAGTGACATATGCGTGGCCTCCGCGGGTTCTCCCTATTAACCGTCGGGCAGCCCCAGATCTTTCTCGGGAGCTCGCCGAGGCTCCCCGCGGCTCGCCGGACCTTTCTCCGGCGGCTACGCGGCTGCGGGAGCTCGCCGGGCCAGAGGGCGAGTCGCCGGCGAGATCTCGAGTGAGATCAGCTCGCGCTGGAGCGCGCGCCGGCCACGGTGGTGGAGGCCATGGATAGAGGACTCGGTCCGACCCATACGGTCGGCGATCTCACCCGGACTCAGCCCGACGACGTGACGAAGGACGACGACCTCGCGCTGTTCCTCTGGTAGCGCCGCCAGAGCGTCGCGGACAATTTGCACCTGATCGAGGTCCGCGTCGGAGGTCGAGCCGGTTTCGGGCATGCTGTCGGTCGGTGTAACACGGTTAGCGCGCAGGTGGTCGATCGCGACGTTACGGGCGAGCCGGAGAAGCCACGCGAAGAACGGGACGCCTCGGTCGTCGTATTTTCCAATCGTCGTCATCAGCTTCGCGAACACGTGCTGCGTCACGTCCTCGGCCTCGTGATCGTCGCGGACGATCGACCGGACGTAGCCGTAGATGTTGTGGGAATAGGTGACGTAGAGGAAGCGCAACGCCTCATGGTTGCCTTCCTTGGCCCGCGCAACGGCGAGCTTCGTCTTGCGAACCATCTCGGGCGAGCTGTTGACCGTGGTTCGGCTCGTGAAGCCGACCGACGCCGTGCCCGTCGTAAAAGCTGCTTCCGTGATCAACTTTTCCATCCTTTTTGAAGTGGCATTTCGCCCCGAAGGGCGGGCAGCGTGCCGGCCGTGGTGGTCGTCGGCTTGACGCTGCCCATGCTCTTCAGGCCCCCTCCGAGGGCGCCCCGCCCTCGGATGATTTCTGGACGAAGTTTGCGCCCACGGGCAACGGCGGTCAATGAACGCTCCGACCCATTGCGGCGTTCAAGCGAATGAACGCTTCTCCGTGCGAGCTTTCGCCAGCTTTGCGGAAAAACTCCGTACCTTGATCCGTTAGTCGGTATGATGCGCGTTGGCGAAAGATTCGCGCGAGCCTTCAAGAGGCGAGAATGGGGCATAAGGACGTAGATTGCGAGGCGCGGGGCGGCGTCTTGCTCGACAACTGGGCGTTGGACCGTTGGCGGCGAGCCGGCATCGTCGCTGTGCGTAGGAAGCATCGCGCGCTGCCTGTGTTTGCAGCTGCGACGGCCTCCCTGGTCCTTCCCTTCCTCCTTCATGGCGCGGTGATGCGCGCGCCGACGCTCCGGCCGGCCGTGGAGACGACGCTCGCGCTCTTCTGCCTGAGCGCCGCCTGGCTGCTCCGCGCGCACTTCATGGACTCCGGGCGTCTTCGCGACCTGCTGCTCGTTTGCGCCACGCTGGCGTTGGGGCTGATGACGCTCTCCTTGAACGCGCTCCCCGCGGCGCTGAATGTTGGGAACGGCCGCTATCTCGCCGCGGCCGGCCTCTGGGGCCAGCTGGTCGTCGCGGCCATGTTCGCCGCTGCCGCCGCGGTCCCGGCCGACCGGTTGGCCGCGCAGCGGGGTCATTCGGCTCGGACGGGTTTGCTTCTCGGCCTGGCTCCGACGGCGGTCGGGCTGCTGGGCGGACTGGTGACGAGGTCGCTCGGCCTCCGTCTCAGCCCTCACGGCGGCGCTGCCGGTGAAACCGTCCTGCTTGTTCTGGTCACGGGTACCACCGTCTTGCTGACCTATGCGGGCTCGGCCCTGGCCCGAGAGAACCTTCGCCGGCCGGACGCCGTCGTGGCGCTGCTGGCGAGCGCGGCACTGCTGCTCGCGGGCGCCGCTCTATGCCGTCTGACGGTGCGCTCGCTGCCCGCTGGCGAGGTCGGCACCGGCACCGCCATGCGCGTCCTCGCTGCCGGGCTGCTCCTCTGCGCCGCCTTCGTACTCGAGCGCCGCGTGCGCTCGCGCATGGCGCGATCAGCGGCGCTGGCTGAGCGTCGCCGCGTCGCCCGCGACCTGCATGACGGCATCGCCCAGGACCTCGCGTTCATCGCGGCCCACGGCGATCAGATCGCAGCCGAGATGGGTGAAGAGCATCCGGTCGTCGTGGCCGCGCGCCGAGCGCTCGCGGTCTCGCGCAGCACGATCTCCAACCTTTCCGATCCCGCCGGAGCCACGGCGAGCGAAGCCCTCGACGCGGTCGCCCAAGAGCTCCGGGACCGGTTCGACGTGGCAATCGCCGTCCACACCCAGATCGACGGCCACCTCCCTTCGGGCGTGGGTGAGCATCTGAGCCGCATCGCCCGGGAGGCGATCGCCAATGCAGCCCGCCACGGACAGGCCAGGAACGTACTCGTCTCGCTCCGGCGAGCGGATGGAGGGGTAGCCCTACGGGTCGTCGACGACGGTTGCGGGATCCCGATCGGCGACCGGGGCTCGACCCCGGAGGGCTTCGGCATCCGCAGCATGCGGGAGCGCGCCGGCGCATTAGGTGGCCACATGACGGTCCGCCGAGCTCCGCAGGGAGGCACGGAG
>DATBYI010000582.1:0-3695 GCA_036513815.1 Solirubrobacteraceae bacterium | reverse complement strand
CGCACCGGGAATCACGTCCATCTCATCGACGATGGCAAAGCGTGAGGCCAAGAACGGGATCGTTCCGCCGGCGTGTACGAACACGTACTTGACGTCCGGTGTACGGGCAAAGGTGTTGCTGTAGTGGAGCTTCGCGATCGCCCGCGACGTGTCGACGGGATAGTCCAGCAGCGTGTCCGGCAGGCCAAGGGTGTGCGCGATGGGATCCGGGGACGCGGTCGGATGCACGAACACCACAGCCCTGCGGCGCTGCAGCTCCGTGAAGATCGGATCGAAGCGGCTGTCTCCCAGATAGGTGCCGCCGGCGTTGGTGAAGATCGATACGCCGTCGAGCTCGAGCACGTCGAGTGCGTACGCGATCTGCTCGAGCGACCCCTCGACGTCTGGGAGTGGCAGGGCTGCGAACGCCCCAAACCGGTCGGGACGATCGTGTTTGATGCCCGCCAGGTACTCGTTGACCTGGCGCGCAAGCGTCCGGGCGGCCGCATCGTCACCGAAGTGCACTCCCGGCGTGCTGATGGACGGCACCGCGACGTCGATCCCAGCCTCGTCGAGGTACGCGATCGCGCCGTCGAGACTCCAGCGCGGAGGGGTGATACCACCCGCAGCATTCCCGTCCTCGTTTGAGGCGTCCCAGTAGAAGTCGGGAATGACGTGCTGGTGGATGTCGACGGTAAGGCTCATGCCTGCAGGAGGCGGTCAGTGAGGACGATCTCGACGACCGCGGGGACAGTCTCGAGGCGTGCCCAGTCGCGCTGTAGTTCGCAGGCGAGTGAAACCCAGCCGATCGGCTGTGCACCGGCTTCGACGACACGCTCAAGCCCGGCGCGATGTGCCTCGGGGGACGTACCGCCAATCGCGTCCACGACCGGATAGACCTCGTAGCCCTCGCGCAGAGCATCGAGTGCGGCGAACGCCATGCAGACCTCGGTCCACAACGCGCAGAAGATGAGCTTCCGGCGCCCGGTCGCGTGGACGGCCTGCAGAAACTCGGTGTCCTCCCACGAGTTGACCGTCGTGCGGTCGAGCGGTGGGTTGTCCTCGAGCAGTTCGGCCAGCTCGGGAATGGTCGGCTGCTGCTGACCTGATGCGACGTTGACTGTCGAATGAACGATCGGCAGTCGAAACGCCTTCACCGTCCGCACCGTCGACACGATGTTCTCACGAAGCAGATCCGGGTCCATCGAGCGGACAGTCGCGAACTGCGATGGCTGGTAGTCGATCAAAACGAGGGCTGCGTTCTGCGGCGTGATGAGATGGTCCGCGAGCGGGTCGCGAATTGCTTGGCTGGACATTGGTATCTGGTTCCTTCTTTCCGGGAGGCGACAGCAGCTAGACGGTGGCGTGCTGCTGCAGCGCCGAATCGAGGTTGCCAAGCACTCCCAGCTGACCCAGGATGACCGTGCCGGACGGGTAACAGTCGAACAGCTGGATCCGCCCGTGCCGGAGCCGGAAGACGTCGCAGCACGGCGCGTCCATGCGGTTGCCCGTCGGCTGGAGGGTTCCCTGCGGAAGCCAAAGCGGCCCGTCATGCGTCCCCTGCAGAGCCAACTCGACGACAACGACGTCACCGTTTCTACCGGTTACGTACACGTCGTAGAGCTCGCGGTGCATATCGGAGAACGCCGTCCCGTAATTTTCAACCGGCTTTCCCACCTCGCTCGGCCCGCTGTAGGTCACCCCGACCGATTCGTCGACGAATACCCCGTCCGGGTTGAAGCACGCGACCCACGCCGCGATGTCCTTGACCTCGGCCGTGGCATACGCCTGTCGGACGAACTCTTCGTTTGTCATGTCGTTCCTTCCTTGCTCGGTTTCACGAGTCTCCAGCGCCTTAAACCCCGACGCGGCTGGACGCGGCCTCACTGGCGTAAACAGTCTTCGCGATCCGCTCGGCGATCATGATCGTCGTCGGGTTGAGCGCCACCGATGTAACGACCGGCATGATCGACGCGTCGACGACACGAAGGCCGTCGATCCCCTTGACTGCGCCATGCGAGTCCACGACCGCCCACGGATCCTCGGGGCCCCCCATGGGAGCCGTCGCGACGGGGTGACCGTAGGACGCCAGGTTGGAGGCGATCACCTCCGCCAACTGGTCGTCCCCGACTGCGTCCCCGGGCAAGATCTCGAGCTCAAGGAATTGAGCCAGCGCCGGATTGCGACCGATCTTGCGGGCCAGCTTCACCCCTTCGAGCATCCGTCGCGCGTCGCGGTCCGCGGCCAGGTAATTGCAGTCGATCTCGGGCTGCTCGCGCGGGTCGCGGCTCCGTAGGGTCAGGGTGCCGCGAGAGTCGGGCGTGACGACGGCGACGCTCAGCGAGATCGCTCCGCCGGTTGGGCTGTACTCGGGCGGTATCAAGTGCGTCACGGCGATGTGGATGTCCAGCTCGCTGCCGCTGGCTTCGCTGGATTGCATCCACAGCAAGGCGCCGACCGCCGGCCTCATGTCGAGCGCATCCGTTTTCAGGGCGTACGCGTTGTAATAGAAAGGCTGGTCCTGAAGGCGCCGGCCGACGGGCAGGTCGGCCACGACCCTGATTCCGAGCTCCCCGAGATCAGGCGCTGGACCGACGCCAGAGCGCAGGAGGATCGCCGGGGTTCCGTATGACCCCGCGGAGAGGATCACTTCCCCTGCCGGGATTTCACTGCCGCTTGCCGTGAGAACCGCGACCGCCCGGCGCTCATCGAAGAGAACGCGATCGACGAGCACGTTGCCAGAGATCTTCAGATTGGGCCGGTTGCGGACCTCGTCGGTGAGATAGACCAGCCCCGTGTTCTGACGCACTCCATCGATGACATTGACCGGGTAGCCACCGACACCACTCGGATCCGGGCCATTGAAGTCGTCGCTACGCCGGAATCCCTCGGCCACGGTCGCGTCGATGAACCCGCGCAACGAAGTGGTCAGGTCGTCGTACCTCAGCTGGCGGATCGGGAACGGTCCCGTGCGCCCGTGGTACGCGTCCTCGCCATCAGGCGTGTTCTCCATCTCCCGGTAGCTGGCGTCAACGTCCTCGATCGTCCAGGCATCAAGGCCGTGACGTTGCCAATCGCGGATGTCACTCGGCCGTGCACGCATCGCCACCGTGGCGTTGTGGGCCGAGCAGCCGCCAAGCGCCTTGCAGCGCGCGGCATCGATCTGCGGGGAGGCCGGCCCACCCCGGGCGACGAAGCCCCATTCGTGCTCCGGGTTGGCCGGCACGCGCGCGGCGTCCAGTAAGTCATCCGGATAGCCTTCGACGCCGTAGGCCGTCCCCGCCTCGAGCAGCAGCACCGAGCGGGTCGGATCTTCGCTCAGACGGGCGGCGAGCGCGGAGCCCGCTGACCCTCCTCCCACGATGACTACATCGGCGCGACCGGCGCGACCGTTGCCGATATCGGACATGGACCTCGTCCTCCTCAGGTCGGTAACTCGCGACCGGATCGTCCCCACTGAGCAGGTGACATGTCCTCGCCAGATCCCGGCGATTGGGCGGCTGTCAGCCCAGGTGGACCAGGACGTTGCAGAGAACCCGTTGGCAGTACGGTGAAGCGCCGGCTCGCTCGCCGCCGGGCGGCTCGTGCGGCCCTGATCGTTCGACCGGTCAGGGGATGAGGACGATCTTCCCGGCGACGTGGCCGGTCTCGAGCTCGGTGAACGCGGCTCGAACGTCCTCGAGCGGGTAGGTGCGCTGGATCGGCACGACGAGGTC
>DATBYI010000581.1:0-4706 GCA_036513815.1 Solirubrobacteraceae bacterium | reverse complement strand
TCCCCGCGCTACCTCAAGATCGGCGGACGGTGGCGCGATCACGAGCGCTGGGCCGTGCTGGCCGAGGACTGGCGCGCCCGGACCGAAAGCCTCGGGATCGCACTCGATCCGTGACGGCTGTTTCGCGGCCGAGCCGGCCTCGCGTCGGCGCTCGGTGGTCGCGTGGCCGCGGGTAGACTGGCCCGCGGACGCCGACGTAGCTCAGCTGGTAGAGCACTTCACTCGTAATGAAGGGGTCCGGGGTTCGAGTCCCCGCGTCGGCTCTGGGATTTCGCGCCGTCGTGATTCGCGGGGTCAACCCTGGGGTCAACACGAGCAGTACTAATGGCACGCGGCGACCGCATCCCGCCGAGCGATGTTCCGTACACGCAGTCCCACATAGCCCGCCACCCGACGACCCTGCGCCAGGTCGAGCGTCAGGCCCGCGAGGTCAAGCGGTCGCCGACGTCCGGATGACGTCGGCGAGCAGCTCGTCGAGCCGTTTCTCGCCGTCGCGGGTCTGGCCGCCGATCTCCAGGAACCGTCGGATGCTGGCGCGGGAATCGTCTGAGGCCATCAAGTGCTGAAGCGAGAAGTTCTCCTCCGCAGGCCCTCCTCGACCGGACGATCTTCAGCAGCGACGACCAGCGCCCGGGTGAGACGGACGGCATCAGTCGGTGGTGGCTAGCAGCGGACGCGTCGACCTTAGTCGCGCAGGGCTTGCGGGCGTCGTGCTCCCTATCGGCGCAACTCAGGTGGGCGGTTAGGAGGGTCGCCATTACCGCAGCCGAGCGAAACGAGGTCTTTGCGTAGCCAGCTTCCGCATCGAGGGAGCAATCGGTCCGGGGTTGCTGCCCCGCACGACGATCGGCGTCGGGCAGGAAGTGACTGCCTCTGTCCGAGAGCGGTCACGCGCCGGGCCCCGTCGGGCCCCCAAATCATTGCCCCTCGGCACATGCAAAGGGCAACGCTGCCGGTGTGACTGCGTTCGGCGTCGAGGAGAAGTGCGCCACCTCTGACGTGGTGCCCGCAGCGCTCGGGGACGTCCATGAGATCCGGACTTCCCAAGCCGTCAGTGAGCTCGCAAATTGAACAGGGACTCGTGCTGCGTGATCAGTCGCTGTTCCGGCGCCGATCCACCGGGCCAACCGAGGGCGTGCCCCGGGGAAAAAGGTGCGTCGGAATACACCTAGGGTGGCTATTTGCCGAGACCTCGTGGGTGGACGATGGTCGCGCAAACCAACACCGCGTTAAAACGGAGGCAGCAACATGATCGTGCTTGACGCAACTCTCATGGCCGGCATAGCCATCGCGATCGTCGGATTTATGACTTGGGCGATCTTCACGCAGTACCGCGACTCCGGCTGCGCTCATCTGCGCGTCGAGCTCCGCCGTCAACGCAAGCTGAGGCTCGTGACACTCGATCAGCCCCAGGCTTCCCCGGGGTCGACGGTGGCTCTGTAGCTCGAACAATCCCAGAACTATCTCGGCGGGGCTCCAACACAGCTCCTCTGCAGCCCCGCCGAAATGCGGTCCGGCCCACGCCGAGCCTGTCGGAACTGATCAGAAGGAGCAGTGGTGGCGACGTGGCTGCTTCAGGCAAAGCGGCCACACTCGGGCCGGCTCGCGACGGCCGACGCAGACCCGCCTTGGTTGTCGCACGGGCATCTCGTCGGCGACTCCGCGGGCACTGCTTGGCGCGGATACGACCCGCTCCGACGACCGGGTCATCCGGGGCTGTGCGGTTTAGGCTTCGTGCGTGAGTGCTAACGATGAAATCGGTTGCTGAGGGCGAACAGTCCAGAGTGATCGCGACGCTGGTGTCCGCGTTCATCGCGGACCCGGTCGAGCGGTGGCTGTTTCCCGAGCCGGCGCAGTACCTGGCTCACTTCCCGACCTTTATCGCGGCCTTTGGTGGGGAGGCGTTCACGAGTAAGACGGTGTGGGCGTTGGACGGGTTTGCGGCCGTGGCGGTGTGGATTCCTCCCGGCGCGGCAGTGGATGGCGAAGCGATCATCACGGTCCTCAGCGAGACCGTTTCGACGGACAAGTTTGAGGACGCCGTTTTGGTTCTGGAGCAGATGGACGCGGCACATCCGAAGCGACCTCATTGGTACCTGCCGTGGCTGGGTGTGGATCCCGCTCGGCAGGGGGCGGGGCTAGGCGCCGAGCTGCTCACGCAATGTCTGGCGCAGGTCGATGAGGACCACTTGCCTGCGTTCCTGGAGACCCCAAACCCACGAACGATCTCCTTCTATGAGCGGCACCTGTTCGAGGTCACCAACATCGCTCAAGCCGACAGCTGCCCGCCAGTGACCAGCATGCTCCGCCCGCCGCAGTAGAGCTTGACCGTTGGCGCCCGGATTCGACGAACCGACTGATCCGCCGCCAGCGGCGCGAGAGGCCCAATGAGCGCTAAAACTCGCAACGGCCCGGGTCCTGCTGAAGTGCGCAAGCTGCAAGCACCACCCGGCGGAAAGCGGCCACCTCGAGCCGGCTGCTTAGCCTCGCGGGACGTTTGGGTCAGTCTTCGCTACGGGGACGTGACCCGTGGAAGTGCTTTAGTCGCCACCCGCCTTGCTCCTGAACGGCGAGGCAGGTCACTCGGAACGGCTCCCGGTCGCCAAGTAGCTGTCCCGCTGGGTCGTAGAACCCTATGGAGCCCGCGGCACCGAACGACAGCATCCCGGGCGCATTCAGCACCACCGCGACACGGTCCCATTCCCAACGGACAGTTGGCGTCATATCCGCCATGAGGCGGAGATACGCGACCGTCGTGTCCCGATCGAAGTTCTCCTCGGCATCGCCAATCAGCACGACATCTTCCGTAAAGAAATCAACGATCTGGTCAAGGTCGTGCGTGGCGAGGCGCTCTTCAAGCTCGGCTAGCACGCTGCGGGCGCTCCGCTCGGGATCCTCAGCCATGGCGGCAACCGTATCAAGGGGTGGGTCCATTTCCCTCGGCAACTGCTCTACGCACCGACAAGCGGTAGCAGAGGCATACTGCCGCTTCGTAGCCGAGGCGGGGACTCTCGGCGAGCCTGCTGCTCTGGACAAGATCGAGCATCGACGACTGGCCCGGCGATGCCTTCGCCGTCGGGAAACGAGGGCTGCGCAAACAGGGCGGCGATCGACCCGCTCCTCGCCAAACTCGAGACGCACCACGTCGCCGCTCAGGCTGCGGCTGCGCTCGTCACTCCGAGCTCGTCGACATCCGCGACGGAACGCCGCCGACGCCCCGCGGCCCGAGATTGCCGAGCGGCGGGTTCGTCGCCACGCGCAGGTTGACACCCGCATTCGTTCCCGTGCACTCATGTGGTCCGGGGGGAGCTTCGTGGTTGCTTGTGGCCCGACGCTGGCGTCGCGGCCGCCCGGAGTCACGGCTTCACGGCTGGCAGCACGGTCGTCGCTGCGAGTTCGACCTGCCGCGGCTCGTCGCCGAGTGGCCACAGGTACACGCGGTCGCAGCCTGCCTCCGCGTAGCGCGAGAGCAACTCCGCGCAGCGCGCCGCGGGTCCGACGCAGAGGCGGTCGCTCAGCGAATCTGGATCGCGCCTGAGCATCGGGGCCAGGACCTCTCGCAGCACGCGATCGGCGTCGCGGGCGTCTTCGCTGATCCACGTCCACATCGTCGCGAGCGCGTTCGGGAACCGATCGGGATCCTTGCCGCGCGCGTCAAGCTGCTCAGACAGCGACTGCTTCGCGGCCCTGAAACCGTCGGGCGTCGTGTTATACGCGGATGCCAGCCACCCGTCGCCGAGACGCGCAACGCGCCGAAGACCAGCGGCCGAGCCCCAGCTCCCGATCCACACCGGCACTCCACCCGGCCGTCTGGGGGCCGGCGCCAGCGGCGAGCCCGGTAAGGCGTAGTGGCGGCGGGTCTGCGGTGGCGGTTCGTCTCGCAGCAGCGACCGCAGAATGGCGACGGCTTCGTCAAACCGCTCCCAGCGCTCGTCGAACAGCACGCCGACCGCGTCATAGTCACGCTCCGATGAGCCAGGCCCGACCCCGGCAATAACCCGCCCATCGGACAGCACATCCAACGCGGCCAGCGTCTTCGCCAGGGGCACAGGACCACGCAGCGCGACATTCGCGACCGTTGTCGCCAGCTCCATAGCACCGGATCGCTCGATCACGGCAGCCAGAGCCATCGCACCGTCAAGCCACGGCGTCTGAAACAGGAAGTGGTCGTTGGCAGAAACCGCGCAGAAGCCGCTCTGACGCGCGGCGTCGACCGCGCCGCTAAGACGCGCGAACGACTGCCCCTCCTCGCCGAACTCCATCAGCGGCAGATGAAGGCCAACTTCCAAACCGGACCGATCCTCTCACCCCACGGCCCACCCGACAAGACCAGCTGCGGCCATATCCACCGCCCCCCCACGCGCAAAGCGGAACGCGCCCGAAGAACCTCGCTCCCCTACACGAGCGCGCCCTTCCCGCGAAGCCGTTTCCGCTCGCCTTGACAGCACAGCTCGCATTTAGTCGAATGTATTAGTCATATGTCTAAGATGTTGGCGCGTCCCGGATACGCAAGCGAGCAGGCACTGCTCGACGCGGCCGAGCGGCTGCTCGTCGAAGCGGGTGCGGCCGGGATCACGACGCGCCGAGTTGCTGAGGAGGCCGGATCGAATCACGGCCTCGTCCACTACTACTTCGGCTCGATCGAACAGCTGCTCGTGCGGGTGCTCGACCGCTTCACCGAGCGGCTGATCGAGCGCCAGCGCCAG
>DATBYI010000580.1:0-2429 GCA_036513815.1 Solirubrobacteraceae bacterium | reverse complement strand
GGACTATCTCTCCCCGCAGGCGTTCGGATTTCTGCTGTGGCTGGGGATCGCACTGATCATTTTGCGCTGGCTGCGAGCTCAGCCGCCGGCCTCGGCGCCTCGCGGTCGACTGGCCCGGATGCGAGCCCCGCTCGTCGCCGGGCTGCCGCGGACGCTCCAGACGACGAGGGCGATGCGCGTCGTGGCGCTGGCCCTGGTGGTCGCGATCTATTTCGCGATCGTCGCGGCGCATCAGCTCACGCCCTACGTGGTGCTCGCGGGGGTCGGCGGGCTCACCGTGCTCGACCTCGTGCGGCCGCGCTGGCTGCTGGCGGTGCTGGCGGCGATGGCATTCGCCTACCTGGCGCCGCACTACGAGCTGATCGCGCACGACTTCGGGGGGATTTTCAGCGGCGGCAGCCCGATCCAGAACGCGTCCGGAGCGCAGGGGACTCACCACGCGGGCGCCGAGGCGACGACCGCACAGATCGTGCGGGCGCTCGCTGCTGGGATGTGGCTCCTGGCGCTGGCGGCGATTGCGCGCTGGCGTTCCGCGCTGGGACGAATGGCGATTCCAGCGACACTCGCGTTCAGTCCGTTCGTGATTCTGGCGGCCCAGAACTACGGCGGGGAGGCGATCTATCGGGTCTACCTGTTCTCCGCTCCGTGGTGTGCGTTGCTGATCGCCTGGTCACTGTGCGAGGTGCGCCTGCCGCGGCGCGTGTCCATGCGATGGCCGATCATCGGTGGTGTCTGCGTGGCGGTGCTGTTCGCCGGTCTGCAGGGGCTCTACGGACCCGTGCTCGTCGACGCCTTCACGCCCAAAGAGGTGACCGCGAGTCGCTGGCTCTACGCCAACGTCCCGCGCGGTTCGCTGATCGTCCTCCCGGTCGACAACTTCCCGGCGCTCGAGACCGCCGACTACAACGACTTCGAGCTCCAGGTTATGCCCGCCGACCCTCAGACCGGATCATCGTGGCTGGACGAGGGGAACCTCCCAGAGGTCGAGGCCTGGATCGCCACCCTGGGTCACAGCAGTGCGTACGTGGTGGTCAGCCGCAGCATGACCGCCAGCGCTGACTATTTCGGCGCCCCCAAGGGGTACGCCAAGCTGGTGAGCACGATTCCGACCGCGTTACGCGGTTCGGTCGTTTTCCACAACAGCGACGCGACGATTTACCGCGTGAATGTGAGCTGAGCGGCCCGGACGACGCTCACGGCCGCGCCCACCGCGGCGATGCCGGCTCCGGCGACGATCGCCAGCGCACGTCTGAATTCCCCGCTGCGCAAGTCCCGCGCGATCGCGAGCGGGAGCGTGCGCAGCAGATACGAGCGCTCGTCACCGAGGTCACTGTCGGCGCCCAGGTGCGACGACAGTTCGACCTTGCCGGCGCCCTCCGAGTAACAGCGCCGAAGGAAGAACCCGAACGTTGCTCGCTCCGACGGGACCTCGTGGTCGACGACCGCGGCGGGGACGTACATCCACCGATCGCCCGGGGCGCTGGCCCCGATGCGAATACAGAGGTCGGTGTCCTCGGGGCGGGAGGTTCGCCCAAGTTTGCCGAAGCCGCGGCGAAAGCCGCCGACCGTCTCGAATGCCTCGCGGCGAACGGCCATGTTCTCGCTCCAGACATTGCGTACCGGAGCCGAGGCGGTCGGCAAGCCGGCGTGAGAGGCGCCGACGACCCAGCCGAACTCGTCCGGGAACCATGATGGGCGCGGACCCTGCCAGGCCGGCCTGGTCATGCCGCCTGTGCCGATGACGCTCGGGTCCTTGAATGGAGCGAGCAACTCACCGAGCCAGCCTGGCAGTGCCTGAACATCGTCGTCGAGGAAGACGAGCAGCGGCCCCGCCCGGGCGATCGCCGCGCCGGCGTTGCGGGTGCCCGAGGCGCCCGGATCGCCCTGGTGATCGACGACGTCGATGCCTTTCACCTCGGCGCGCAGCCGGGCGCACAGATGGTCGTTGTGGTCGACGGCGACGATCACCTGCGCCGGCCTCGGGGTCTGCTCCTGGGCGGAGGCGATCGCGCGCAACAGCGAGGGAAACCGTTCCTCGGTGTGGCAGGCGATCACTACGCTCACGCTTCGCTCGCTCATGGCTGGACATCCGGCTCGTCGACCCGGATCACGCGCCCTGGGTTGCCGACCACGATCCCCCAAGCCGGGACTGAATCGAGCACGACTGCGAGCGCTCCGACCCGTGCGTGATCGCCGACATGGACATTGCCGATGACCACACAGCCCGCGCCAAGCTCGACGTAATCGCCGATACTGGCGACACCGACCTCGTTGCCCATCCGATCGACCCGGTTGCCAACCGTAACGCCGTGGCGCAGGTGGCAATCGCTGCCCAGGGTGCAGTTCGGGTTAAGCACGATGCCGTGGGGGTGATAGAGGCGCAGGCGCGGTCCGATCGTCGTGCTCACCGGCAACTCGACCCCGAGGAC
>DATBYI010000579.1:0-4870 GCA_036513815.1 Solirubrobacteraceae bacterium | reverse complement strand
GAAGTGTCCGGCTGGACCTCCGCCGGCAGCCCCGTGAGCATCGCGTAGATCGTCGGGACGGCGGAGAAGAACGTGGGCCGGAACCGCTCCACGAGATCCCAGAACGTCTTCGGGTCAAACCGGGAGGCGATCACTGTGGAGCCGCCCGCCACCAGCGGCGACACGACGCTGACCATGATCCCGTTGACATGGAACAACGGCAACACGAGCAGACAGCGATCCGCGCTGGTCATCTCAAACCAGTCGACGATCATCGCGGCCGTCGCGGAGAGGTTGGCGTGGTCGAGCATGACCCCCTTCGGTCGTCCGGTGGTCCCGCCCGTGTAGATCACCAGCGCCAGCTCGTCTGGCTCCGTCCTCGGCGGCCCAACGTCAGTCGGGCCATCTCGCCCCAGCAGCTCGGCGATCACGCACACACGCGCGACGCCGCCTGCAACCTTCGATGAGGACACATCATCCACCACGACCAATCGAGCGCCCGAGTCGGTGAGCTGATGCTCCGCTTCGTGTTTAGTCAAGGCGGGGTTTACCGGCGTAAGCGCCGCGCCGAGCCGCCAGGCGGCGAACATGACCGTTACCAGGTCGATGCTGTTCGGAAGCACGACTGCGACCACATCTCCACGCCCGATGCCCAACTCGACCAGCGCCGATGACATGCCGCGTACCTCTGCGGCGAAGGTCGCGTTGTCCAGCTCTCGGCGGCCGTCGGCAAGGCACGACCCTCCGGGATCTAAGGCGGCCCGCTCGTCGGGCAGCGCAGCAAGATGCATCACCATTTTGGTCTCCTCGTCAGCACGGCATTGAGTCTGATAGTAGGCGCGGCCGACCGGCGCGATCGTTCACAGTTTCCAGTGAAAGCCGACGTGGGATGCGGCTCGAGCGGTGAAGAAGTCGGGGGCGGTGGAGTCCGCCGGCTGATCGCCGGCAAGTGCCTCCATCGTGGCGCACACCGAGGCGGCCAGCGCGTCGAGCGCGTATCCACCCTCGAGGACGGCTCCGACGGGCGCACCGGTCCGCTCTCCCAGCCCGCGGATGTATCGCGCCATCTCAGCGAATGAGGATGCCTCGAGCTCGCACCCGCCCTGGTCGTCGTCGTGGTGGGCGTCGTACCCAGCCGAGATCAGCACCAGGTCGGGTTGGAACTCCTCAGCAGCGGGGATCACGACGTGCTCGAGCATCGAGAACCAAGCGTCCTCGCACGATCCTTTCTCCACCGGAAGGTTGATGGAATAACCCTCGCCCGCACGCGCCCCCTCGTCGGTCAGCGGGCCGGTGCCCGGGAAGGTCCTGGACTGGTGGATGCTGGCGAACAGCAAGGTGTTCGTGGCGCGGAAGATGTCGTTGGTTCCGTCGCCGTGGTGCACGTCCCAGTCGAAGATGAAGACGCGTCGCGCGCCCAGCGAATCCAGCGCATGACGACCGGCCACAGCCACGTGGTTGAACAGGCAGAATCCGGACGTCGTATCCACGCGCGCGTGGTGTCCGGGCGGCCTGGTTGCGCAGAATGCGACGGGCGCCGCTCGCGCCAGCAGCGCCTCGACCATGGCGCACGCGGCGCCGGACGCGTGTGCTGCGGCGCTGTAGGAGCCCTGGCTTACCACGTTCTCTTGGTCGAAAGCGCCTCCGCCGCTCTCGCTCATCGAACGCACCGCGTCCACGTACTCGGAGGAATGCACCGCGACGAGCATCTCGCGGGATGCCGGTGGCGCCTCCCGGACTTCGTAGCCGAGCCACCCGCGCTCGGCGAGCGACGACTCGATGGCAGTGATGCGCGCTGCCCGCTCCGGATGCCACCTCGGCGTCTCGTGCTCGAGGCACGCAGGATGCGAGAAATACAGAGGTGGTCCCACTAGCGGTAGAACGAGATTGTCGTTGTGGAGCTCATCGACCCATGATCACGGCGGCGTCCACCATGCACAAGGGGGAGTAGGGTCAACGTGGGGGTCCACAGATAGAAGAGGGATGGGAGCGGTATGCCGGTCCTGCAAAATGTGACGATCGAAGCGATGGATCCCCTTCGCTTCGAGTCGGTGCTTTCGGTTGGCGAGTTCGAGGCGCTGCGCGATCTGATCGCCCACGCTGCTCGTGAGCTTCACGGTCAGGTCATCTGGAACGTGAACTCGACCGCGAAAGGTGGCGGCGTCGTCGAGATGCTGCGGCCTTTGCTCGGCTATTCCCGGGGCGCCGGCGTCGACGCCCGATGGGCGGTGATCTCTGGCGGTCCCGAGTTCTTCGTGATCACCAAGCGGATTCACAATCGCCTGCACGGTTTCGCAGGTGACGGTGGGCCGCTGGGTGCCGCCGAGCACGAGATCTATGACCAGACCCTGGCCGCCAACGCCCCCGATCTGGTCGAGTTGGTGCATCCCCGGGACGTCGTGATCCTCCACGATCCTCAGACCGCCGGTCTGGCGCGAGCGGTGCGCGAAACGGGGGCGACCGTGATCTGGCGCTGTCACGTCGGTCTGGACGCCGCGAACGATTACGCCCGTGACGCATGGAGCTTCCTGCGTGGCTACGCGCTCGACGCGCACCGGTTCGTGTTCTCACGTGGGGGGTTCGCGTGGGAGGGTCTGCCGCGCGACAGGATCACGGTGATCCACCCGTCGATCGACGCCTTCGCCCCAAAGAACGCGGATCAGAGCAGCGAGCAGTCGCAGGCGATCCTCGCCAAAGCGGGCATTGTTCCTCGGCCAGACACCAGCCAGCCGACGTTCACGCGCTCGGACGGCTCGCCCGGGCGTGTTGACCGCCAGGCGGTGATGGTGCAGGACGAACCGATCGGAGCTGACGACAGGCTGGTCGTGCAGGTCTCGCGGTGGGACAGTCTCAAGGACCCGCTGGGCGTGCTGGCCGCATTTGCCAACCACGTCGACCGTGCCAGCGGCGCGCGTCTGCTGCTGGTCGGTCCCTCGACAGAAGCGGTCGCCGACGATCCCGAGGGTGCGCAGGTGCTCGCCGCGGTGGTGGAGGCGCGGTGTGCCCTGCCCGGTCAAGTGCGCCGGCTCGTCCACCTGGCCTCGTTACCGATGGATGACATCGAAGAGAACGCAGCGATCGTCAACGCTGTGCAACGGACCGCCAGCGTGGTTATCCAGAAGAGCCTCGCCGAGGGCTTCGGGCTGACGGTCGCCGAAGCGATGTGGAAGGAGCGGCCGGTCGTCGCGAGCCGGATCGGCGGCATCCGCGACCAGATCGAGGACGGCCGGTCGGGCATGTTGATCTCGGACCCTCGCGACCTCAAAGCGGTGGGCGAGGCCGTCGCCGGGCTGCTCGCCGACCGAGAATCCGCCGCCCGGATGGGAGCCGCAGCCCACGCCAGCGTGCAGCAGCACTTCCTCGGTCCACAGCACCTCGGCCGGTACTTCGAGGTGATCCAGCGCCTGGCGTTCGAGCGCGTCCCGGCGTAGGTAGCGGCTTGCCCGCGGTCAGGCCGCGCTGTACACGGCGGCAATGTCCCGCGTCGACAGCCCGCCTACCGGCGCGGTGCATGCAGTCGCGCACGCGAGCCGCAGCGAATTTCCCGGGCGGCCTTGGATAGGGAGTACGATCCTCAGAAGGTTCCGCCTCAAATCTCGGCGGGCCTGGAGTGTTCCGGCTCAAAAGACTCGGCCGGCGTGTGCGTGACCTTCAGCGGTCGTCGCGTTAACCCCGCCGTCAGGAGCCGAATCCATGGATCGTTGTATCTGTAGCGCGAGCACGACCACCGGTCGGTGCCGGGATAGCCGCACGTAGCGGGACCGGGCAGCGTCCAATGGCCACCGCGCTCATCGATACCCCAACCGCCGACACGGACGCGACGCTGTCTGACGCCGAGCTGCGAGCGCTCGACGCCTTCTGGCGCGCGGCGAACTACCTGTCAGTTGGTCAGATCTACCTGGTCGACAATCCCCTACTGCGGGAGCCTCTCCGCCTGGAGCACATCAAGCCGCGGCTGCTGGGGCATTGGGGTACGACCCCCGGACTCAACCTAATCTATGCGCATCTCAATCGGCTGATCTGCGCGCGGGATCTCGACGCGATCTTCGTCACCGGTCCGGGTCACGGCGGCCCGGGACTGGTGGCCAACACCTATCTCGAGGGAACCTACGGCGAGGTCTACCCCGGGATGGGATTCGACGAGGAGGGACTGCGGCGACTGTTTCGCCAGTTCTCGTTCCCGGGTGGGATTCCGAGCCATGTGGCGCCTGAGACACCCGGCTCGATCCACGAGGGTGGCGAACTCGGCTACGCCCTCGTGCACGCTTTCGGCGCGGCATTTGACAACCCGGATCTGCTGGTGTGCTGTGTGGTCGGAGACGGCGAGGCGGAGACTGGCCCTCTGGCGGCGAGTTGGCACTCGAACAAGTTCCTCAACGCGGCGCGCGACGGTGCGGTGCTGCCGGTGCTCCATCTCAACGGCTACAAGATTGCCAACCCGACGGTGCTGGGACGCATCGGGCACGACGAGTTGGCATCCCTGCTGATCGGGTACGGGTACGCCCCGCGTTTTGTGAAAGGCGAGGACCCCTCGACGGTGCACGAGCTAATGGCCGCGACGCTCGATGAGGTCGTCGACGAGATCGGGGAGATCCAACGCCGAGCACGTGAGGATGGCGATCTCACCCGGCCACGGTGGCCGATGATCGTGCTCGAGACCCCGAAGGGATGGACGGGCCCGAAGGAGGTCGACGGTCTCCCCGTGGAGGGGACCTGGAGGGCGCATCAAGTACCGCTCGCGCAATTGGCTGAGCACCCAGAACACCTCCAGATCCTCGAGCAGTGGATGCGCTCCTACCGCCCGGAAGAGCTGTTTGACGACGAGGGGGCGGTTCGACCACAGTTGCGCGCGCTGGCGCCGCGGGGCGAGCGACGGATGGGCGCCAACCCG
>DATBYI010000578.1:0-15465 GCA_036513815.1 Solirubrobacteraceae bacterium | reverse complement strand
GTACGCCGCCACCGTGCCGATGGTGCTCTACGCGCTGCTCGGGAGCTCGCGGGCGCTGAGCGTGAGCGTCACCTCGACGATCTCGATCCTGACCGCGTCGGCGATCGCCGCGTCACACTACGAGCCGTCCCGCGCGGCGCTGCTCGCGATCCTCGTCGGCGCGATCCTGCTCGTCGCCGGCCTGGCTCGCCTGGGCTTCCTGGCCGACCTGATCTCGCTTCCGATCCTGACCGGCTACAAGGCCGGAACGGGGCTGTTCATCCTGTCGGGTCAGATCGGGAAGGTCCTCGGGATCAACACCAACGGGACCGACTTCTTCGGCAACGTGGGCGACCTGCTCCGCGGCCTGGGCCAGATCGACCTCCCAACCGTGATCGTGGGGGTCGGGACGATCGCCCTGCTCGTGTGGATGCGCCGCGCCGTCCCGAAGATCCCGGGACCGCTCGTGGCAGTGGCGCTCGGGATCATCGCGGTCGAGGTGTTTCACCTCGCCTCCCACGGCGTCGCGGTCGTCGGCTCGGTCAAGAGTGGCCTTCCGCCGTTCAGCGTCCCGAGCTTCACCGGATGGCGAACGTTCGTCCCCGCGGCCGCAGGGATCGCGCTGATGGCCTCGGTCGAGTCGCTGGCCGCCGGCCGCGCGCTGGTCAGCGGCGACGATCAGCCGGTGGACGCCAACCGCGAGCTGATCGCGCTCGGTGCCGGCAACCTCGGCGGCGGGCTGTTCTCGGCCTACCCGTCGGGCGGGGGGCTATCCCAGAGCGCGGTGCAGTCGGACGCCGGGGCCCGAACCCAGGTGGCCTCGATCGCGTGCGCGCTCGTCGTCGCCCTCGTGCTGGCCGCGCTGACCGGGCTGCTGTCCCACCTCGCGCAGGCGACGCTCGGCGCGCTCGTGATCGTCGCCGCGGTGGGCTTGATCAAGCCCGCGGAGCTCGCGCTGATCGCGCGCGTGCGCACGCGCGACTTCGCGCTGGCGCTCGTAGCGCTGGCCGGCGTGATCGTGTTCGGAGTACTCGACGGGGTGATCCTGGCCGTCGCGGCCTCGATCGCGGTGCTCGCGTATCAGACGAACCATGCACCGGTCGATCGCCTCGGCCTCGATCCCCGCACCGGCGACCTGCGGATCGTGTCCGACGGCGAGCCCGACGCACTTCCCCCCCGCGTCGTCGTGGTGCGACCCCGGGGTCGGCTCTTCTTCGCCAACGCCAGGCACGTGTGCGCGCGCGTACAGGAGATCGTTGACGCCGAGGATCCTCGGCCGCATCTGCTCATCATTGACTTCGCCGCCACGCCGGACCTGGAGGTGACCGCGGTCGCGGCGCTGCACGACCTGGCCGCCACCGAGCGTGCGGCCGGGACGACGGTCTGGGCAGCCGGCCTGACCCCGACCGAACAGCGAATGTTCAGGCGCTACGGGCCGGATCCGGACGGTCGCTCGTTCACCACCGTCGAGAAGGCGGTCGCCGCGGCCCGGGGATGAGGTTCACCCGCGCTGGGTGAGGACCGCTCACCCGGGCAACCGTGATCCTCACCGGATCGAGTCAGACGAGCCCCCACCACTCGCCTACCTGCTGGTCGGCGCAGCGGCCGCCGCCGAGCGGCGGACGCGCGCCACCGTGGCCGCGGGAGCGCGAGTCGCCACCGTGGCGGCGTGGCCGGCCGAGCGGGTGTGGCGCTCGCCGCTCGGCGCCCCATTCCGCCGGCGCGCGGACGCGGCATCGGCGTCATTCACGGCCGACGGGCGCGAGCTCGTCCGGCGAGGGCGCGTCCAGGCGCGCGCGACCGGCACCCAGCTCGCCCGCCGGCTGGGCGAGCAGCTCGTGCAATCGGGGCTGGCCGACGAGCTCGTCGACCGGCTGCTGAGCACCGGCGCGTTCGACCGCGTGGTGACTGTGGTCATCAACCATCCCGCCACCGAGGCGCTGGTCGCCAACGCGCTCGACGACCCTGGCCTGGACCGCCTGATCGCCCGGGTGATGGACAGCCGGCTCATCGATGAGCTCACCGCTCGCCTGCTCGAGAGCGAGGAGATGCGCCTCGTCCTGGATTACGTGACCCGCTCGCCAGAGCTCCGCGCCGCCCTCGCGCACCAGACGGCCGGACTCGCCGACGACGTCGCGGCGGGCGTCCGCTCGCGGACCGTCGTCGCGGATGCGGCAGCGGAGAACTTCGCACGACGCCTGATCGGGCGCCGGAACCGCCCCCAGACGGAGTGAGCCGGCCGGCACCGTCCGGCTATGCCGGGTTCGTGACCCGCGTGGTCGCGCTCGCCGTCGACGCGCTCGCCATCAACGTGATCGCGATCCTGATCGGCGGCGGCGTCAACCTGGTCGCGTCGCTGTTCGGCCACCACGGGAGCATCAATCTGATCCAGGCGCTGTTCGGAGCCGCGGCCTGGGTAGTGTGGAGCGCGCTGTACCTCGTCACATTCTGGACCCTGACCGGGCAGACGCCCGGCAACCGGCTGCTGGGGATCCGCGTGGTCAGTGCCACCGGCGGCCGCGTCAAGTTCAGGCAGTCGCTCCGGAGGGTCGTGGGCATGGCGCTGGCGGCGTTGCCGCTGGGTGCCGGGTTCCTGCCTGTGCTCACCGACGAGAAGCGGCGAGGCCTCCACGACCGCATCGCCGGGACCGTCGTTCGGTGGGACGCGGACGACGACGAGCTGCCAACTGACCCGGACCGACGTGCCCGCGAGCTCGCCGCGGGCGTGGATGGCGACGGTGCCGTCACCGCCGTCGAACGCCCGCCGGACATCGCTGTGCGCGGCGAGCGCTAGGACCCAACTGCCCCGCTCACCTGGCGATCTGCTCGGCCTCCTCGCCCGCGATCACCCCGATCGCAACGAGATCGAGCGGATGCACCCACGCGTCGGCCAGGTGGAAGCCGCCCGCCTCCCTGATCGCGTCGCGCAACCCGATCGCCCACCGGTGCTCGATCAGCGCCACCGCGGCGGCGGTGTCGTTGGGCAGCACGTCGTCGACGTACCACACACCCTCGGGTAGGACATGGTCCTCTTCGGCGAGCTCCGCGCCGAGCGCAGCCCCCTCTTCAGCTCCCTCAGCGCCGCCGGCGCCGAGACCGATCAGCGCGCCCGCGATGGCGCCTAGCTCGCTCGCCTCCTCAGGCGTCAGGTCTGAGTGCTGGAGGCGCTCGATGTTCCCGGCGGAATCCTTGCGCACGAACAGCACGTCGATCAGGCGAACCGTGTCGCTCTCGCGTAACCGGGCGAGCTCCTCACGGATCTGGCCGTGGAAGTCGCCGCCGGCGAAGCCGAGGACGAGCACCTGAACGGGTCCAATTGACATCGCGTCCCTCCTAACTCGCCAGCAGCTTCTGCTTGGCGGCCTCGAATTCCTGGTCGGTCAGCGCCCCCGACGCCTTGAGCGAGCTCAGCTGGTTGAGCTGTTCGACCAGCCCGCTCCCGGCCGCGGACGCGGGGGCCTGGGCCGGAGCCGGCGCGGGCGCTCCCGCCGGCTGTTGCTCGAGTTGCTCGATCCGCTCCTCCTGGTCTGCCTCCCGGTAGGCGGAGCGCTGGGAGGCGCGCCCGGCCATGTACGTACCCCCGAGCATCGCCGCGCCCAGCAGGGGCCGTCTCCGTCTCATGAACATCGCATCGCCTTTCCTCGGTTCGTTGTTATGGCTCCGTGTCGGATTGCGCCAGCAGCATCGCCTTCTCGACCGCGAACTCCTGCTCGGTCAGCGCGCCGGCCGACCGGAGCGCCGCCAGCCTCTCGAGCCGGCTGAGGCGGTCGTCCGAATCGGTCGTCCAGCGCGGCGCGCTCCCGCCGGCAATCGGTGGCGTCGGCGCGTCCGGGCGGCGCCGGCCAGGCAACCTCGGACGACGACCGAGACGCCCACGGATGCCCGCGAACGTGTCACCGATCTGCGCGTCGGGAAATTCCTCCGCGCATTGGCGCCGGAGCGCCTCCGTGCCCAGCCACGCGAACACGATCAGAAGCAGGACCGGGATCGGCATCCGGGTCGCGGGGACCGGTCCCCACAGCACGATCAGAAGGAGCACGGCCAAGATCACCGCGTAGGACGTCGTGGCGCGGTCGCGGAGCCATGGGGCGACGGCACGCCGGATGGCAGTGGCCGGCCGGCTCGGTCCGGCCAGCGACGCGGCCAGCATCACCACGAGCCCGCTGAGGATGGTCGCCTGGGCGATATCGCTCAGCATCGAGGTGCCGATCGACCAGGCGGACTGAGCCGCGGGCCTGACCGAATCGGTGGTGACGAGCGAGTTCACGATCTGGTGCCCGGCGAAGTTGCGCGCGATGAGCACGATCAGCCCGGCGATCACGGCGTCGATCCCGCAGATGAACAGGACGCGCCGGCGCCTTCCCTCGGACAGGTAGATCGCCAGCGCGGCCAGGACCAAGGAGAGCGCGGGCAGGATGATGGCGAGCCCTTTCAACAGCTCGACCGCGTTTTGAACCGTCTTGATCTGGTCGCTCTGGAGGATCTTCAAGCGCGCGGCATCGGGCGGGATCGAGTTCACCAGGGACGACGGAAGCCCAATCTGCGAGGCGAGGTCGGCGGCGACCGGTCGCAGGTCGAGGAAAACGGCGTTCCCGTTCAGCAGCACGAGCTTTGAGTTCCCCTCGACGATGTCGATGAACTGCTTGGCCGTGACCCGGTTTGCCGTCTTCCACGCGGCCTGTATTTCCGGGCGTCCGAGAAGCTGGTAGGCGGCTTGCTGAGCCAGGTTCTGGAGCCCACCCGCCACCGGCCCGGCGAGCGGTTGCAGCTGCTTGGGGAGCGCGGTCTTCAGCTGGCCCGCCACGTTCACGTTCGCGTAGAGCTGCTGCACGAGGTACTCGGAGAGCTCGGTCCTGATGGCCGGGTTCTGCAGCAGCGCGGTGCTCGTGTTTGACCAGTTGTTCGCGTCGAGCACCTGCCGGTTGGCAAACACGGCCAGGATGCCGACGACGGTCAGCAGCGTCGCCAGCGTGAGCAGGACGCGCACGGCCCATACCCGCCGGCGTGGCGGGCGGCGCGCAGCGTCCGCCGGCGCCACGCCGGACCGATCGGCTCCGCTGCTGGTTGGGTCGTCTCCGCCGGTCACCGCGAGGAGCGCATGCTCGACCCGTCTCGGGTGACGGGCAATCACCCCCGGCGGGTGATTCCCCATCACCCCTCCGCGCCGGACGATCACGCGTGATCGCCATGGCCGAGGATGACGTCACGCGCGGCCCCGTCGTTCTCGACCAGCTCGCCCTCCGCCTCGGCCGCGCGCTCGAGCGCCTGAACCCGCAGGGAGCGGAGAACACGCTCGACGAGCTGTTTGCCTTCAGCCCCGAGGTCGCGCTCGGCGAAGTCATCCTGCCCTGCCTGGCGCGTCTCGAGGCGCGCTCGGCGTCGCGCCCGGACGCCGAGCCGGAGCGCTTCGCCTACGGGCTGCTCGAGCGTCGGCTTCTGTCCCTCGCCGGCGGCTGGGACCACGGAGGCCGGCGGACGGCGGTGGTCGCGTGTCCCCCGCTCGAGACGAACCCCGTCCACGCCCTCGCGTCCGGACTCGTGCTGCGCGGCCGGGGCTGGCGCATCGCCTACCTTGGCGCGGGCGCCGCGATCAGGCGAACGCGGACGCTCGCCGCGCAGATCGGAGCCGACGCCGTCGTCCTGGCGGCCGGCGAGCCGGCGCACTTTCGCGGTTCTCGCCTGGCCCTGACTCGCATGGCGGCCCGACACACGGTGGTGCTCACGGGCCCCGGAGCCCAGCCAGAGGTTGGGATCCCCGGGGCGCTCCTGCGACGGGACCCTGTTGGCGCCGCGATCGAGCTCGATGGCATCGTGTTCACCCCCGCCGGGTGAAGTTCGCTCACCCTTGCGGGTGGGAGAGTGCTCGCGGATGTGACTCCGGCCAGCTATGAAATCCGTATCAGGGGACGAATGGGCGGCCCGCTACTTGAGTCGTTCGGCGATCTCGATGCGTCGATCAAGCCGGCCGAGACCGTGCTCCGGGGAGAGATCCAGGACCAGGCGGCACTACATGGGCTGCTCGACCGCATCCAGTCGCTCGGGCTTGAGCTGATCGAGATCCGTCAGGTGCAGGAGCCCGAAGGGTCCGGCCGGCGCCGGCCTTGAATAAACCCGACGCCTCGGGACACATGTCCGTAACGATGCGGACCGGGTTGCAGGTACATTCTCCTTGGCGGGCGCTACCCCGCCCGCCTAAAACAACGATCGGCTTTTCCCGGGGAAGAGATGGCCGGTATCGCCACGACGGGGCACTCGATATCAGCGACGCCCGAGCGATTCTCGGGCCGGATTCGGCTGACCCGGCCGTCCATCGGCTTCCACCCCTGGTACTTCGGGCGGCTCGCGCTCGTCGTCGCTGCGTACTACGCGGCGGCTCACCTCGGCTACGCGTTCGACTTCTCGGGGCCGGTCGCCGCGATCGTGTGGCTTCCGGTCGGCGTCGCCATCGCCGCGCTGTATCTGCTCGGCCCACAGCTTTGGCCCGCCGTCGTCATCGGCGATCTGCTCGTCAACAACTACTCCGCGGTCCCGCTCGGTTCGGCGATCGGCCAGGGCTTCGGCAACCTGCTCGAGGTGCTGGTCGCGGCGCTGCTCCTGCGCCGATTCGCGTCGCGCAACCCCCCGTTCGAATCCGGCGCCGGGATCGCAGGGCTGCTCGCGGCGCTGCTAGCCGGAACCGTGATCAGCGCGACGCTCGGATCGATGTCGCTGGTGCTCGGGCACGTGATCGCACTTCACTCGGCGTGGAGCGTTTGGCGTACCTGGTGGCTCGGCGATCTGTGCGGCGCGCTGATCGTCGTCCCCCTCGCGATCGCGTGGATCCCGCCACCACGGCGCCTCACGCTTCCCCGGCGTCCGGTCGAAGCGGTACTGCTGGCCGTCACGCTCGTCGTGCTGAGCACCGTCGCGGCCGAGGTCGGGCGTCCGCTCAGCTACCTCGCCTTTCCAGCGCTCATCTGGGCCGCAGTTCGCTTCGGACCCCGCGGAGCCACGCTGGTGGTGGCGATCGCTGCGGGATTCACGATCTACGCCACGACCCACTATCTCGGGCCGTTTCACTACAAGTCGGTGAACCAGGAGCTGCTCGACACCCAGCTGTACCTCGTAGTCTCGACCATGTCGACCCTGATGCTGGCCGCGCTCGCGCACGAGCGCGAGGTCCTCGCCGCCAGTGTGCTCGCGTCGCGGCGACGGATCGTCGCTGCGGCTGACGATGAACGCCACCGAATCGAGCGCAACCTGCACGACGGCGCGCAGCAGCGGCTCATCGCGCTCGCCGCCCACCTCGGGTTGGCCGCCCAGTCCGCGCACGCCGATCCCGCGGGGGCTACAGCGTCGTTCGAGTCGGCACAGAACGAGCTCGAGCTGGCCATCGAGGAGCTTCGCGAGCTCGTGCACGGGATCCGTCCTCCCGCGCTTCGCCGCTTCGGGCTGACCCGCGCGGTCGAACTGGTCGCGGCCCGATGCGCCACGCCGATCGAGCTGACCGAGCTGCCCTTGGTGCGTCTGGACGACACCGCCGAGGCCACCGCCTATTACATCGTGCTCGAGGCACTGACCAACGCCCAGCGCTACGCCCACGCATCGATGATCCGTGTCGGCGCCCACCTGTCGGCCGGGGCGCTGCTTCTCGCGATCGAAGATAACGGCGTCGGGGGAGCGGTCGAGCGCGACGCCCTGGGACTCCAGGGGCTGCGCGACCGCGTCGAGGCCACGGGCGGAACGTTCGGAGTCGAGAGTGAGCCCGGCAGCGGCACCCGGATCACGGCCGAGATTCCGGCCGCGGTCATGCCGCGGCGATCCGCCTAAGCGTGAGGACTGGACTCGCCGGCGGCGAGGAACGCCAGCGTGGCCATGACGCGCCGGCTCACGTCATGGGGACTGGCCAGATCCAGCTTCATGAAGATCGCGTTGATGTGCTTCTCGACCGCTCGCTTGGACAGAACGAGCGACTCGGCGATCGCCGCGTTGCTCTTCCCCTGAGCGAGCTGGGCGAGCACCTCGAGCTCGCGCGGAGTGAGCTCGGAAAGGGGAGATCTCACGGCCACGGCCTGCGATCGCACGAGGACGTCGACGACCTTGGGATCGACGACCGACTCCCCGGCCACGACCGCCTCGATTGCGGAGATCAGCTGTCCAGGATCGTTCACCCGCTCCTTCAGGAGGTAGGCCCGCCCCGACGATCCGGACTCGAGGATCGCCAGCACGTAGCTCGGGTCCGCGAACTGGCTCAGCACGACGACGCCGACCTCGGGGTGCGAGGCGCGCAGTGCCTGGGCTACCTGGATTCCTTCGTCGGTGCCGGTCGGTGGCATGCGGATATCGGTGAGCACGGCATCGGGCCGCTCGCGTTCGATCGCGGCGATCAGCGAATCGCGATCGCCGCAGCTGCCCACGACCTCAATCCGATCGGACTCGCCGAGAATCTGCTCGAGAGCCGTGCGCACGAGGTACGTGTCGTCGGCGATGACAACCTTGATCGCCCGCGCTGGTCGCTGCTCTTCTTCTCGACCTGCACCGACGGTCCCAGTCAACGACATAAACCCCTTGTACGCATTCAACGGTAGCGCGCGCACGATCGGCTCCGGGTGTGAACGCGGCAGTTGTCGTATGGGCCGCACCGCACGGGGGGTGCACACACGCCTAAGCCGCCTCCGCGGCGAGCCGACAACCGGCATGCGAGCATCATTGACCCGTCCGCCGCCCCACGCCCATACTCGCATGCGATGAACGGCGTGGCGACGAGCACGCTAGCTGACAGCCGCTCTGACGTCGATGATGGGGCAGCCTGGCGGCGGGCATCCGGTGGTTGGCCGGCGGTCGCGCATGCCAGGATCACGATGCCTGCACCCCCTCCCGGGGTGGTCGAGCGCGCGCGCCTGTTCGACATGCTCGACGTCGGGGCGCAGGGCCGGCTCACGGTCGTCACCGGCCCCGCGGGGGCCGGGAAGACGTTGCTCGTCTCCACCTGGGCAAGCGGCCGCCGGCTCCCTGGCCGGGCGGCGTGGCTGACGCTCGATCGGAGCGATGGCCGCCCGGCGCAGTTCTGGAGCGTGGCGAGCGCTGCCCTGAACGCGGCCGGCATCGTCGGTCCCGACGAACTGTCCGCGCAGACGCGGTTCGACGATGAGGAGTTTCCGGTTTCGTTCGCCAACGCGGTGGACGCCCTCGAAAACCCTCTCGTTCTGATCCTCGACGACTACCACGAGCTGCACTCCCCGACGGTGACGCGACAGCTCGACGCGATCGTCCGTCACGCGCCGGAGAAGCTCCGCCTCGTGCTCATCAGCCGGGCGGATCCGCCGCTGTCGCTGCACCGGCTCCGGCTCGAGGGCCATCTGACCGAGGTGCGTACGGCGGACCTCGCCTTCACCGTCGCCGAGGCGACGACCCTGTTCGCGCTCGCCGGGCTCAATCTCAGCGCGGACCAGATCTCGGCGCTCCAGGAGCGGACCGAGGGCTGGGTCGCCGGTCTGCGCCTCGCGGCGCTGTCCCTCGAGGGGCGGGAAGACCCCGACTCGCTCATCAACACCTACGCGGGCGATGAGGGCGCGGTCGCCGACTATCTGGTCGAGGAAGTTCTCCATCACCAGCCCGAGGCGATCCGTGAGTTCATGCTCGAGACGAGCGTCGTCGACGTCATCAGCCCCGAACTCGCGGACGCGCTCACGGAGCGCTCGGACGGAGCGCGGGTGCTCGATCAGCTCGAGCGCTCGGGCGCGTTCGTATCGCGAATCGGCGAGCCCGGCGAGTGGTACCGCTACCACGGGATGTTCGGGGACCTGCTGCGCAGTCAGCTGCGTCACTGGATGCCCGAGGCGTTCGCTCGCCAGCACGGACGAGCCGCTCGCTGGTACGCCAGGCAGGGCCTGAACGTCCCGGCCACCCGCCACGCGCTGTCCGCCGAGGACTGGAAGCTTGCCGCGAACCTCCTTGCGACGGGGTGGCTCGATCTGCTCGTCCGCGGGGAGTCAGCGGCGGTCGCCGAACTGATCGCGAGCCTTCCCCGGCCGCTGATCGCTCGCGAGCCCGAACTGGCCGTCGCGGCCGGCGGTGCCCTGCTCGAGGCGGGTGAGCTCGAGCAGGGACAGGATTACCTGAGGTTGGCGGACGAGCACGCTTCGGGCGTCCGGTCAGCCAGGCGGACGGAGTTCGTGCTGGCGCGGACGGTCGCCCGGCTCTACGAGGCCAGAGCCGCCGGCGATCTCGAGGGAGTCGCCGCCACGGCCGAGAAGCTGCTCGCCGGGCAGGGGGCGCGAGCGCTCTCGCTCGACGGGCGCGAGCGGCGGGCGATCGCGCTGCTCAACCTCGGAGTCGCCGAGACTTGGACCGGAAGCCGGCGACGCGCCCGCTCGGCGCTCGAGGAGTCGATCGCCCTCGCACGGCACGCCGACCGCGAGTACCTCGAATTCGCCGCGCTCGGACCGCTCGCGCTGCTCGAGGCGCTGAGCGGCGCGCTGCGCCGGGCCGCGCGGCTGGCTCGAGAGGCAATCGGACTCACCGAGCGCCACGGCTGGCCTCCACTGCCCGCGTCGGCCTCGGCGTACGGCGCGCTCGCGATCTGCGCCTACCACTGGAACTCCGTGCCGGACGCAATGCGGTACCTCGATCAGGCCGAGGCGAATGGCCACTGCGCCGGCGAGCCCGTCCTGATCCTGGTCGAGTTGTTGCGGGCTCTCCTCGCGCTTCGGCGTGGAGATCAGGAGCGGGCCGAGGGATCGATCGCCTCGGCCCGCGAGCTTGCCGGCGACCGGGCGCTCCCGCCCCGCATCGCCATCGCCCTCTCGTGCTCCGAGGGAGTGGCCATGATCGCCACCGGGCGAACGGGCCGCGCCGCCGAGGTCATGGCCGAAGTCGACAGACTCGGGCCTTCCGGTGAGGCGGAGCTCGTGAAGGCACGCATGGCGCTGGCCGGCGGCGATCCGCGAACCGCGGCCCTCCTCACCTCCGACGCGCTGTCGGGCGGGGTGGGCAGCGTCGACTCGGCGACGGCCGTCGAGCTGCATGCCCTCGGTGCGGTGGCCCAGCATCAGCGTGGCGACGACGCCACCGCGCTCGAGCTGCTCGAGCAGGCGCTGGCGCTGGCCGAGCCGGAGGGTTATCGCGGCCCGTTTCTCGCTGTCGGAGCGCCGTTACGCGAGTTGATCGCGCGACGAATACGGGCCGGCACGGCGCATCGCGCGCTCGCCGGTGAGCTCGGAGAGGCGCTCGACCCCCGGGCGGACGCGGCCTCCGAGCAGCGCGGGGCGATCGTGCTCGAGCCGCTGAGCGAACGGGAAACGGCCGTCCTGCGATTCCTGCCCACCCCGTTGTCCAAGGCAGAGATCGCTTCAGAGATGTTCGTGTCGGTCAACACCGTCAAGACGCACATGAAGAACATCTACCGCAAGCTCGACGTGACCGACCGGACCCAGGCGGTCCGCCGGGCCCGCACGCTGCATCTAGTCTGAAGGCGCCGCCGTCAGGCGCCGCCGACCAATCTTCATTGGCCGTCAGTTTCACCCCAGTTGGGTGACGACCGGTCACCCGCCAGGCAAACAAGCTGGACCTCGTGTCGTCCTGGCTGTTCCCGTCGCTGCGCGGTTACCAGCGCGAGTGGCTGCGCGGCGATCTGATCGCCGGCCTGACCGTGTGGGCCGTGCTCGTCCCCGAGGCGCTCGCCTACGCGTCCATCGCGGGCGTCTCGCCGGTCGTCGGCCTTTACGCCGCGCCCGGTGCGCTCATCTTCTACGCGGCATTCGGGAGCTCACGCCATCTGATCACCGGCCCGATGTCCGCCACCGCTGCGCTGTCGGCGGCCACCGTCGCCGCCTATGTCACCGCCGGAAGCAGCCAGTACGTGACGTTCACGGCGGCGCTGGCCATCAGCGCCGGACTGGTGGCGGTGATCGCCGGCCTGCTCCGCCTCGGCTTCCTGGCCAACTTCATCTCGGAACCTGTCATGAAAGGGTTCATCGTTGGCCTCGCGCTGACGATCATCGCGGGCCAGCTCCCGAAGCTGTTCGGGGTGCAGAAGGGCTCGGGCGACTTCTTTCAGAAGATCTGGGACCTGATCACCAAACTTGGCGACACGCACGTCCTCACGCTCGTGATCGGCCTCGCGTCGCTCGCGATCGTGTTCGGGCTGCGCCGCGCGGCGCCCGGCGTGCCTGGATCGCTCGTCGCGGTCGCGTTCGGTGTGCTCGTGGTCGCGATCTTTAAGTTGGACAAGCACGGGGTGGCGATCGTCGGGCACATCGATCGAGGGCTCCCGTCGCTCGGTTTGCCGGACCTGCCCTTCCAGGACTACCTGAAGCTCGCCGGCTCCGGGGTCGGCGTGATTCTGGTCGGCTTCGCCGAAGGCCTCGGCGCCGCCAAGACCTACGCGGCCGAACACCATTACGAGGTCGATGCCAACCGGGAGATGATCGGCCTCGGTGCCGCCAACCTGGCCTCCGGCCTGTCGAGCGGCATGGTCGTCAACGGGAGCCTGTCGAAGACCGCCGTGAACGGGTCGGCCGGAGCGAACAGCCAGGTCTCGGGCCTCTTCGTCGCCGGGTTGACGATCGTCACGCTGCTGCTGCTCACCGGCCTGTTCGAAAAGCTGCCCGAGGCAACGCTCGCCGCGGTCGTGATCGCCGCCGTGATCGAGCTCGTCGATATTCCCGCGCTGATCAGGCTGTACCGGGTCTACAGCCGCCGGCTCGTTCACGCCTACGGGGTGGCGGCGCGGCCCGACTTCCTCGCGGCGATCGCGGCGCTGCTCGGGGTCACCGTGCTCGACACCCTCCCCGGCCTCTTCATCGGGATCGCCACCTCGCTGATCCTCCTCCTGTACTGGTCCTCCCGGCCGCGCGTGGCCGAGCTCGGCCGCGTGCCCGGGACCAACCAGTGGGCCGACATCGAAGCCCATCCGGAGAACGAGCCGGAGCCCGGGATCGTCGTCGTCCGGGTCGACGGTGGGCTGTACTTCGCCAACGCGGACTGGGTCCGCGCGCATCTGCGCCGGGCCGGCTCCCGTCCCGGGACGAAGGCAGTCGTGCTCGACGGCGCGACGGCTCCGTTCCTCGACGTGACCGCGGCGGAGATGCTCGGGCGCGCCGCCGACGAGCTGGGCCGCCGAGGGGTCGAACTGCTGCTCGCCCGCGACATCGGCCAGGTCCGAGACGTCCTGCGCCGCTCGGACGTCGGCCCCCGGCTACAGCGGATCTATCCGAGCGTGCACGCCGCGATCGACGCCGTTCACGCGCGCACACGCGGCGCCGACTCGCCGTACGCCACCAAGCCGTAGATGATCCACACGCTGAGCCCGAACATGGCCACCGACCAGAGCGGGTAGGCGGGGATGTCGAGGAGCGCGTCGATCGCGGCCAGTGACGCCGCGACGAGCCCGAACCAGATCCCGAACATCCGGCCGCTGAACAGCGACATCCCTGCGAGGATCTGGATGACACCGAGGATCAGCGCAATCCAGCCCCAACCCTTGAGGCTCGAGAACACATAGTGCTGGTTTGGCCTCCTACCCCATCCTGGTGGATGCCGGGGTGAACTCTCATCACCCCCCGAGGGTGAGGCACGGTCACCCGAGCGGGCTGGACGCTTCCCGCTATGGATTCGACCGAGAAGTACTTCCACGGCCTCGGCACGGCGGTGATCGTGGCCGGGGTGATCGGAATCATCTGTGGCCTCGTCACGATCATCTGGCCGAAGATCCCGCTGCTCACGCTCGCCATCGTCGCCGGCTTCTACCTGTTGTGCCTGGGCGCCCTCAGCATCGCCCGGGCCTTCGGACGCGACCGCGATCCGGGCGCACGCGCACTCAACGCGGTGCTCGGGCTGCTCGGCGTGGCCGTCGGCGTCGTGGTCATTCGCCGACCGGGCGACACCGTGCTCGTCGTCGTGATCGCCGTCGGCCTGTGGCTGGTCTCGGCCGGGCTGGTCGAGGCGGTTGGGGCGCTCGTGACGCCCGGATACCGGCTCGTCGGGCTCCTGACCGGCGCCGTCGACGTGATCCTCGGGATCCTGATCCTCAGCTGGCCGAAGGCCAGCGTCCACACGGTGGCGATCCTCGTCGGTATCGCGTTCGTGCTCCGGGGGTTGCTGATGACCTACAGCGGGATTCAGCTGCGGCGTGGCGCGGACGCCGTGGATTCCTCCGGCCGCGTCGCCGGTGCCGATGGTCCGCCCCCACTGGCTGTCTGACGCCGAGCGCATCGACCGGGCCGTATACGCCGCGATCGCGTCGACCGAGACGCCATCGCTCGACCGCGCCATGAACCGGCTGGCACGGGCGGCGGACTACTCGCGCCTGTCGCTCGCCGCCGCGGCGGGGCTCGCTATTACCCGGGGCCCAGCCGGACGCCGGGCGGCCGTCCTCGGCCTCGCCTCCGTGGGGGTGACGAGCGCTGTCGTGAACCTGGTGGTCAAACCCCTCAGCCGCCGTCGGCGGCCGGATCCCGAAACCGAGGAAGTCCCGGAGGCGCGTCGGGTACCGGTGCCGCGGTCGCGTTCGTTTCCCTCGGGCCATGCCGCCGCGGCGTTCGCGTTCGCAACCGGCGTCGGCCGCGTGCTCCCACGCGAGGCAGCAGCCCTGCGGGCGCTCGCCGCCCTCGTCGCCTATTCGCGCGTCCACACGGGCGTCCACTACCCGGGCGACGTGATCGCGGGGGCGCTGCTCGGTGGCGCGCTCGCCCAGATCACAACCCACGCGCTCGAGTCCGTGCCAACTCAGATGGCGGGCGCAGTAGGCTCGGCGGCCCGATGATGCCGGCGCAACAGAGTACGCACGATGAAAAAGATCGCCGCGAGCGCGCCCACGCCGATCACGAGCGGCACCACGATGTGGAGCGCCGGCTTGCCGGATGCGGCCGAGGCCACGCCGTAGGCGGCGAGGCCGGCGCCGACGTTCCAGAGGCCCGCGGCGAGCAGGTTCCAGACCACGAACTGTCGGAATCGCATCCCGAGCGCTCCCGACACCCAGGAGGGCACGAAGAAGACGACCAGCCTTCCCCACTTCTGCTCTACCTTTTCGCCCGCCCCGAGCGCCTTCCGGCGCTTCTCGGCGAACCGCCCCTGATGGTCGTTCGACTGCCCGTCGAGACCCACTCGGGCCACCCGGTTGCCAAGCCACCACCCCACCATCGCGCCAAGCTCAGCGCCGAGCGTACCGACCACCAGCACCGCCCACAGATGGATCTTGCCCTGGCTGGCCAGCGCTCCCGCCGCGCGGGCGGCGGCGGCGCCGAGCGCGGGTACCCCTGCCCACGACAATGCCTGGGCGAAGAACAGGGCCACGAACGTGCTGGCCTTGTCGGCCGTACTCGAGGCCAACAGGAGCATGAGACCAGTCACCGACGAGGATGATCCGCGCGCCCCGGGTGAGCGCGCTTCGCCCGGCGCGGGTGATCCGCAATCAGGTGGCGAGCCCGGCGTCGGCGACGCCTCTCGACGAACCTACCTGGCCAACGAACGAACCTACCTGGCGTGGTGGCGGACCGGGCTCACCTG
>DATBYI010000577.1:0-5238 GCA_036513815.1 Solirubrobacteraceae bacterium | reverse complement strand
CGGGCGGGCCGTTCCGTCTCTACTCGCTTACAGGGTGCCGAGGCCGCCTACGGGGTGCCGAGGCCGTTGCCGCCCTGCGAGGACGACGTGCTCGGCGCCGCGCTGGCGGGTTGCGCGCCCAGCGTCAGCTTGATCGTCTTGTTCGAGCCGCCCCGGTTGACGGTCAGCGTGACCGTGTCGCCCGGTGCGTAGTTGGCGATCGTCGCCACGAACTGGTTGACGGAGGTCACCTTCGTGCCGTTGACGGCGGTGATGATGTCGCCCGCCTGGAGGCCGGCCTTGGCCGCCGGGGAGCCCGACTGGATCGGGTTCTCGCCGCTCGTGGTCGAGGTCTTGGCGATCCCCGCGCCACCGGCCACGGTCGGGTCGAGGCTGACACCGACGTAGGCGTTGTGAGCCTGGCCGGTCGCGATGATCTCCTTGGCGACCCGCAGGTCGCTGTTGGACGGAGTCGCGAACCCGACGCCGGAGCTCGAGCCCTCGCCCTGGCCGTTCGTGTTGTTGGTTTCGATCTGGTCGTTCAGCCCGATCACCTGACCGGCCGCGTTGATCAGCGGGCCACCCGAGTTGCCGGGGTTGATCGGCGCGTCGGTCTGGATCGCGTTCGGGATCGTGAACTGGTTGGGCGCCTGGATCGTGCGCTGAAGCGCGCTGACGATGCCGGCGGTGACCGTGCCCGGCAGGCCGAACGGGCTGCCGATAGCGATCACGCTGTCGCCGACCTGGACCGCCGAGGAGTCGCCGATGGTCAGCGGATGGAGCTCCGAGGCGTCGACGCCCTTGACCCGGATGACCGCGAGGTCGGCACCGGTGTCAGATCCGACGACCGTCGCCGGGGCCTTGAGGCCGTCGGGGAAGTTCACGGTGACTTGCGTCGCACCCGCGACGACGTGCTCGTCGGTGAGGATGTCGCCCTTCTTGTCGTACACGACGCCAGCGCCCTCGCCCTCGGTCTGCTGGGACTGTCCGAAACCGAAGATCCCAGTGCTGTTCTGGGTCGAGGAGGTCGTGATGTCAACCACTCCCGGGGCGTCGGCCCGGTAGATGTCGTTGATGCTCGACGTCTTCGTGTTACTGAAGCTGGTCGGGAGCGGTGAAGAGTTGGCGGGCTGCACGACGGTCGTCGTCGTGACCGAGTGCGTGGTCGTGCTCCCGTTCGCTACGGCGAGCGCGATCAGCCCGCCGGCTATAGCGCCGCCGATGATCGGAAGCAAGCGGGTCAGGACTTTCATACGTTCGTCTCTCCTAGCAAGCGAAATCGGTTAATTCGGTCTGCCCAGTACAGCAGGAAGCTATGAGAAACCCGTCAGATTTCGATGAGAGCCGGGTAAGAACCGCGGCCGCGTCAGGCGCTCGGAGGCGCGGGCGCCGCGAACAGCTGCTCGGCCGGTCCGAGGCCGGAGCTGGGCGCCTTACCCGGCGCCGGAGGCTTCCCATAAAAGCGTAGCGCCGGCGCACGGAACCGCGGCAGCTTGAAGCCCTTCTGGTTGACCTGCTGGGACAGGAGCGTCTGCCACCGGCTGAGCATCTGCTGCTCCTGGGTGGAGGTGATCACCTTGGCCTTGACGAGCTTGTCCAGCCGGGACTTCTGCGCCGTGAGCAGCTTCTGTTCGAGTCCGCTCACGGACTTGTGTTGCGCGGCGGCGATCTGCGCCAGCGACTGCCCGCTCGAGAGCTTCTGGAAGAGCTGCGCGTTGGTCAGGCCGAGGTAGCTCGCGGCGGACGCGACGCCACCCCCGAGCGGGAACACCCCCGGGAACGGCCCGGGGAACCGTCTCAGGAAGGGACGCACCTGCGCGCCCGGACCCGATTTGAGCATGCCGCCCGGCCCGACCGGTCCCCCGGGGCCGACCGCACCGCCCGGACCGACGGGACCCGCCGCGCCACCCGGGCCGCCCGGACCGACAGGACCCGCCGCGCCACCCGGGCCGCCCGGACCGCCCGGACCGCCCGGACCGCCAAACAGCCCGAACGGCAGCCCCGGCGCGGCGCCATTCTGCTTCAGACGCTGCTCGAGGCTGTTGGCCTGGGAATGGGTCAGCCGGCCCGCCTTGACCTCGGCCTGGAGCTGATCCAGCTCGGCGCCATTCAGCGCGCTCGTGAGCTGCTGCGAGGACACGTGCAGCCGCTTGGCCACATCGTTCAGGAAGGCCTGGCGCGTGGTCGGGCCGGAGCTCCGGGTCGCAGCGTAGGCACCGCCGGCGCACGCTGCCGCCAACAGCGCCACCACGCCGATCGCGAGTTTTCCCTTGAGACTGCGGTGCAACTCCGGCTCCTCAGATGGCCGGGCGCTCCGAAGTTCGGTGCGCCCGTGGCGCGGATCCTCCCAGCCGACTTTGAGAGAAGCGTAAGAGTTCTTCAGCCCGCCTTTCGGCGGGCCGCGAGGATCTTGTTCAGCCGGCTGGCCTCGTGCTCCGGTTTCTGGTTCATCCGCTCATCGGTGATGCGGACGGTGACGATCCCGGCCGCCAGAAAGTCCACATCGCGATTGCGGTCGCCCTCGAAGGTCTGGCGATCGGAATGGAACTGGTGGCTGTCGACCTCGACGACCAGGCGCTCCTCGGGGTAGAGCACGTCGACCTCGTAGCCGAGCAGGTGCGTGTTCGTCACCGGCGTCGGCAGGCCGTAGCGCTTCGCGAACTCCAAGAAGTCGTCCTCGAGCGGCGAGCGCGTGGGGTTGCCCGGGTTCGCCACGAAGCTCCTCAGGCGGCTGGTTCCCGGGTGGTGCGGGTTGCGGTCAAGGACATCGGCCAGATCGTTGAGGTGGAGGAAGCCGGCGTGGCGGGCATCGTTGACCACGCGCGTGAGGCGCCGGCTGGTCAGCCGTGCCGCGATGTCGAGCACCGTGCGCTCGGGCGTCGTGACCCGGACGCCGATCTGCTGGGTGATGTCCTGACTGACCAGGGTGCGGCTCCGATGGACCTTGATCGCACCGCGCCGGCGGTGCGAGGTCGCGACGGTCACCTCGAACGGCATGTCCCAGTACTTGTTGAATCCCCAGAGGGTGGCGGCCGATCCGTGGCTCAGCACACCGCCTTTGCCGCAGGCAAGCACCGCTGCCGAGGCCCGGGCCACTGGGGTGACGTTGACGTGGCCCACCCCGTAGACGCCGGCATGCACCGGAATCAGCTGCCCGACCTCCACCCGGTAGTGGATCGCGCGCCGGCTCAACCCGATCGCGAGCAGCTGGGCACGCGTGATGTAGCCGTACTGCGGCCCCGCAACCGCCGCAATCGCTCTGTTAAACGCCGCCGCCATTTGTGGCGTGGCGAATAGGGCACGCTATTCGTGCCTTATTCGCCACACCGCTTAAGAGCCGCGAGGGCCCCCGGATTCTCCCCCCAGCTTGACGAAAAAATCCAACGCTTCGGGGTTGGCCAACGATTCTCGGGAGGCCGCCTCCTCGGGCGGGGTCCCCATCAGGATCCGCTTCACGGGGACCTCCAACACCTTCCCGGACAGCGTGCGAGGCACCTCGTCAATCTGACGGATCTCGTCCGGCACGTGCCGGGGTGAACAGTCCTCCCGAATCCGCCGGCGGATCGCGGCCACGAGCGAATCGTCCAGCGTGACCCCCTCTCGGAGGACGACAAACAGCGGCATCCAGCCGTCCGTCCCGGCACGGGGCACGTCGACCACGAGCGCGTCGACCACGTCGTCAGCCGCCAGCACGGCGCGGTAGATCTCCGAAGTGCCCATCCGGATCCCGCCTCGGTTGATCGTCGAGTCGGATCGGCCGTAGATGATCGCCGTCTCGCGCGAGGTGATCTCGATCCAGTCGCCGTGGCGCCAGATCCCCGGGTACATGCTGAAGTAGCTGTCCCGGTAGCGCTCACCGGACTCATCGCCCCAGAAGAACACGGGCATCGAGGGCATCGGCCGGGTGATGACGAGCTCCCCCACCTCGTCGATCAGCGGCCGCCCCCCCGGGTCCCACGACTCGACCGCGGCGCCGAGCGAACGCGCCTGGAGCTCGCCCTGATACACCGGCAGCGTCGGCACGCCACCGACGAAGGCGGTGCAGAGGTCGGTTCCGCCCGATGTCGAGAACAGCCACGTGTCGGCCGGCAACTGCTCGTAGATCCACCCGAAGCTCTCCGGCGACAAAGGCGACCCCGTCGAGCCGACCGCCTTCAACGCGCTTAGGTCCCGGCCCTCCGCGGGCCTGACCCCGTCCTTCATGCAGGCGGCGATGAAGGCGGCGCTCGTGCCGAAGCACGTCATCCCTGAGTCGGCGGCGAGATCCCACAGCCGTCCAAGCGACGGATAACCCGGGTTGCCGTCGTACAACACGATCGACGCCTCGCTCAGCAGCATCCCGACGATGAAGTTCCACATCATCCAGCCGGTCGTCGAGAACCAGAAAAGCCGGTCGCCCGCCTGGGCGTCCAGATGCAGATACGCCTTCTTGAGGTGCTCGAGCAGGATCCCGCCCTGGCCATGGACGATCGGCTTCGGCAGCCCCGTCGTGCCGGAGGAGTACAGGACCCAGAGTGGGTGGTCAAACGGCAACGCCGCGAATTCGAGCTCCGAATCCGAGCTGCCCAGGAACCCATCCTCCCATCCGGAACCGTCCAGGTACCCGAGCCGTACGACCTTCGACAACGACGGGATTTCGGCGGCGATCCGCTCGACAACGTCGGACCGGTCGAAGTCCTTGCCCCCGTACCGGTAACCGTCGATGGCCAGCAGCACCTTCGGCTCGATCTGCGAGAAGCGGTCGATCACACTCCGCGCCCCGAACTCCGGAGCGGCTGATGACCAGACCGCCCCGATCGAGGCGCAGGCGAGCAACGCCGCCACCGTCTCCGGGATGTTCGGCATGTACGCCGCCACCCGATCGCCCTCCGAAACGCCCAACGCACGCAGCCCGGCTGCGATGGCCGCGGTCTGCGAACGCAGCTCACCCCAGGTGAGCCCTTCAAGCTCCCGCGATTCAGATGCGTGTTGGATGGCCAGGGCCGACGGATCCTTGCCCGCGAACACATGCTCGGCGTACGACACCCGCGACCCCGGGAACCACGAGGCGCCCGGCATCGCGTCGTTGGCCAGCACGCGATCGCCGCCCTCAGCAAACCGAACCCCGCAGAACTCCACCAGCGAGCCCCAAAACGCTTCCACGTCTCGCACCGACCAGCGCCACAGGTCGTGGTACCCCTCGAACTCCAACCCACGTGTCTCGGCGAGCCAGCGCGAATACCGCGTCACCGTGGCTCGCTCGATCCTCTCCGGGCTCGG
>DATBYI010000576.1:0-3094 GCA_036513815.1 Solirubrobacteraceae bacterium | reverse complement strand
TTCGCAGTCCGGCGTGTGGTGGGAGGTCAAACGACGTCGCGGGCCGGGCCGCCCGCGTGGCACAACGAGTCGCACGACTCGGCCTCGCGCGACCCGTACTCGCACGACCCGTACTCGCGCCGCCCGCCGTACCACGGCCACGCCGCGAGCGCGCTCCGCTCGCCGCGGTGGAAACAGCCGAGCGGCCCAGACGTTGGAGCTGGTTCGCCAACAGCCCGGCATCACTATCCCGCAGATCGCCACGGCGATGAACATCCAGCCCAACTATCTCTACCGCGTACTGCCTCGACTGGCGTCCGAAGGCCAGGTCAAGCGCGACGGTCAGGGCTGGCGTCCGGCGAGCTAGGACTCCTCGCACGCAGCCGAATTCGGTCTCACGTCATCGCGCTCGCGCGATGACGTGACCCGGTGGCGCTGAATGAGACGCCGTCCCCGCAACGTCGTTTGACCTCCCACCACACGCCGGACTGCGAATATCCGCACATGACTCGCCGGTTGATCTCGAGCGATTCGCAGTTCGAGCGAGAGGTGGCCTACTCCCGAGTCGTGGTCGACGGTGAGTGGGCCTTTGCCTCCGGCACCACCGGATTCGACTACGCGACGATGACCATCTCGGACGACGTCGCCGAACAGACCCGGCAGACGCTCGCGAACATCACCGCCGCCCAGGGCAGGCCGACGATCGTCTGAGCAGTCGGCTCGGGCTCGCTTGGTCAGCGTGGATCGAGGCCGACGGTTGCGATACCTCCGCTAGCCGCTAGCCGCGAGCGGCGATGCGCTCTAATCCGTAAAAACGTAACCGTTCAGTCGTCGGGGTCTGGGGCAGGGGTTCCTTGTTGGTGCAGCGAATCTTGCAGGTATGGATCGTGCCGAGGCGGAGGCGATCTACGACTCGGGGCGTGTTGCGTGTGTTGAGTTCATTCTCGAGTTGGCCGCGAGGGTTGAGCAGGTCGAGGATCGGCTGAGGCGGTTGGAGGAGCTGGCGCGGCAGGATTCGCGCACGAGTTCCCGGCCGCCGTCGATGGATCCGCCGAAGACGCGAGCGCAGCGGCGGGCGGAGGCCAGGGCGAAGGCCAAGGAGTTGATGCGCGGGGAAGGCGGGCGTCGCCAGGCCGGTGGGCAGGAGGGGCATCCCGGCGCGGGTCGCGAGCTCAAACCCGAGGATCAGATCGATGAGATCGTCGATCACTATCCGCAGGCGTGTGGCGGATGCGGACATCGGTTCGATGGGGAGCAGCGCAGGCCGGGCGGCCGGTTCGGCCGCCATCAGGTCGCGGAGTTGCCGCCGATCAGTGTGGTCGTGACCGAGCATCGCACGCACCAGTTGCGCTGCCGGCACTGCCGCTCGAGGACCAGCGCCCGGTTGCCCGACGGGGTCGGCGGATCGGTGTTTGGGCCCAGGCTGCAGGCCGCGATCGTGACCCTGACCGCCCGGCATCGGATCTCACGCCGCGGGATCTGCGAGCTCGCCCGCGATCTGTTCGGCGTCACGCTCTCGACCGGCAGCGTGGACGCGGTCTGCCAGCGTGCCTCGGAGGCGTTGGCTGGCCCGCATTGCCATTTGCAGGACTGGGTGCTTGACCAGGTCGCGGTGCATGTCGATGAGACCGGCTGGCGGACCCGCGGTGAGGGCCGGGCGTTGTGGACCGCGACCACCCCCGGCGCGACGTTCCTGCAGATCGCGGAGCATTGCAACCGCGAGCAGTTCAACGCGCTCGTCGGCACCAACTACGCCGGAATCGTCATCTCCGATCGCTGGAACGGCTTTGAGCACCGGGACCCCAATCAGCGTCAGGTGTGCTGGTCGCACATCGATCGCGATTTCCGCCGCCACTCAGAAGGGCTCGCCGAGCAGAAGGCCTTCGGCGAGCAGGGCCTCGAGCTCTCCCGTCGCGTGTTCGCGGCGTGGCGCGCCTTCAAGCATTCGCATCACGACCGCGAACGGTTGGCCGCCGAGATCGCGCCGATCCAAACCGACCTACGCCGGCTCCTGGAAGAAGCCAGCCCGAAGAGCCGGCGCACCCGCTGGCACCGCCGGTTCGCCAACAACCTGCTCAAGGTCTGGCCCGCGCTCTGGACCTTCCTCACCGTCGAGGGCGTCGAACCGACCAACAATCCCGCCGAACGAGCACTCCGCGCACCCGTCATCCACCGAAAAGTCTCGCTCGGCACCCAAAGCAAGCACGGCGAGCGCTTCGCCGAGCGTGCCCTCTCAGCCGCGGCCACCTGCCGCCTTCAAAGCCGCTCACTGTTCACCTACCTCAGCGAACTACTCATCGCCCACGCACGGGGCGACCCGTTCCCGGCACTCGCCTGAGACCCAGGGACTGAACGCTTACCATATTGCAGCCGTTTGCAGGGATTTCGTGCCCATCCGAGAGCGTCCGTGAACGCTCGTAAAACCCTGACCCTTCCATGGTAAGGAAGGGGTCGTCGGTTCGAGTCCGACAGAGGGCTCTGATAACTGCCTGCACATGGGCACGTTTCCGCTGAGGTTGGCGATTCGTTGCCGGCGAGGTGTGGCCGCATGGAAGCTTTGTTGGAAGCCTCGTCCGAAAGCGCGGGCATCTATCCCGGCCATTCTCGAGCTCCGGCTGTCCCCTGAACGGACGAGGGCATCGATCCCGATCGTCGGAGCACGAACATTGGCCCGTGACGACCGGCTGACTGAAGGCGTCGAGCAGCGGCGGGCTCTATCGCTTGCCGCCCGAGAGCATCCACTGTGGGGTGTCTACGAAGACAGTGGCGCTGACACCGGAGAAGGTGCTGGTGAGCACCTGCTCGGACGGTACCGTTCGGGCGAAGCACAAGTCTGCGCCTGTCGCCGCCCATCATCCCTTCGTCACGAGGCTGTCGCATAAATACGAGGGGTTGTGAGGTGCGCACAACCGCCCGCCCCGCGATGCCGACAGTTGGCGCGATTCCGCGAAGGTTGGTCGAGAAAACGACCTATTTCGTCGCTTTCTCGACCAGGCTCTACCCCGCTGGCCCGCGTCCTGTGAGCTGACCACAACAAATCGCCGCGGACCAGGGTTTGTGCGACAGCCTCTCACCGAAGCGCTCGTGGATTCGCGGATCGCTCAAGGAGCGAAAG
>DATBYI010000575.1:0-2022 GCA_036513815.1 Solirubrobacteraceae bacterium | reverse complement strand
AGCGCTCGTTGCCGAGCACGACACGGAGGCCGTCCTCGACCGGATCCTCAAGGAGGCCCGCGGGATCACCGGTGCGCGCTACGCGGCGCTAGGTGTGCTCGACGAGACGCGGCAGGAGCTCGAGCGGTTCCTGACTGTCGGGATCGACGCGGCGACCCACCGCTCGATCGGCGATCTCCCCCGCGGGCGCGGCGTCCTCGGGGTGCTCATCCAGGACCCACGACCACTGCGGTTGAGCGATGTCGGTCGGCATCCGGAGAGCTACGGGTTCCCGATGAACCATCCCGAGATGCGCACGTTCCTCGGCGTCCCCGTCGTGGTCCGCGGCGAGGGATGGGGCAACCTGTACCTGACCGAGAAAGAGGGTGGGGGGGAGTTCACCGAGGAGGACGAGGAGGCGGTCGTGATCCTCGCCCAGTGGGCGGCCACGGCCATCGACAACGCCCGGCTCTACGAGGGCAGCGAGCGCCGTCGCGAGCAGCTTGAACGCGCCGTGCGCTCGCTCGAGGCGGCGCGCGACATCGCCGACGCGGTGGGCGGGGCGTCTGACCTGGACCGCGTGCTCGAACTGATCGTCAAGCGCGGCCGGGCGCTCGTGGACGCCCGCACCGTGCTGATCATGTTGCGCGAGCGCGATGAACTCGTCGTGGCCGCGAGCGCCGGCCACGCGGTCGATGCCGCCGGGCACCGGATCCCGATCACCAGTTCGACATCCGGGCGCGTGCTCGAGCAGGGGCGTCCGGAGCGCGTGGACGTCGCCTCCCGGCTAATGGTGGCTCCGGCCGAGTTCGGCGTCTTTGACGCGCGCAGCGCGCTGCTCGTCCCGATGCTGCACCGGGGATCCGGGGTCGGCGTACTGGCGGCGTTCGACCGGGGGGTCGAGGTCGCACCGTTCACCCCAGAGGACGAACAGCTGCTCCGCACGTTCGCCGCGTCCGCTGCCCACGCCGTCGCGCTCAACCGCAGCGTCGAGGCGGACCGATTGCGCGCCACGATCGCCGCCGCGGACTCCGAGCGCCGCCGCTGGGCGCGGGAGCTTCACGACCAGACGCTCCAGTCCCTTGGCGGACTGCGGGTTGCGCTCTCCACGGTGTTGGGCAGGGGCGACGCGGACACCAAGGACGCGGCGATTCGCCAGGCGATCGAGGAGATCGGGCTCGAGATCGCCAACCTCAGGGGCATCATCACCGACCTGCGACCGTCGATGCTCGATGATCTCGGTCTGGTCCCGGCGATCGAGGCGCTGCTCGACCGGCGCCGCGAGACCGGGCTCGAGATAGACGGAAGGCTGGCCCTGGGGGAACTGGCTTCCCGCAACGGCAAGCTCGACCCGCAGCTCGAGACGACCATCTACCGGCTGGTCCAGGAGTCGCTGACGAACGTCATCAAGCATGCGCACGCCACCAAGGTGCGCGTGTCGATCGTGGCGATCGACGGCGAAGTGAGGATCGAGGTGCAGGACAACGGCGTGGGGTTCGACCCCGGGGACGCGACGGGCGGATTCGGCCTGGCCGGCATGCGCGAGCGGGTTTACCTCGCAGGCGGCACCGTGGAGCTGGAATCGGGAGACGCCGGCACGCTCGTTCGCGCGCGGCTGCCTGAGGACACGGCCTAGGCCGGCCAGCGTTCGCGACGGGCCCGCGCCGGACGCTTCAGGTTTGGACGAGGCCGTGGTCGAGGGCGTAGCGCACGAGCTCTGAGCGCGTGCCCAGCCGCAGCTTCTGTTGGATGTGCGCGCGGTGCGTCTCCACGGTGCGCACCGACAGGTAGAGCTGCTCGGCGATCTCGGCGTTGGTGTGTCCGAGCGCGATCAGCCGCAGGACATCGACCTCACGCTCGGACAGCCCGTCCGGGGGACCGGGCGGGGGCGTCGCGGCGACACGGGCGCCGAGACGTGGGTTCAGGTAGGTGTCGCCGGTCGCCGCGCGGCGGATCGCCTCGACCAGTTCGGCCTCGGCCGCCTCCTTGAGGACGTACCCGAGCGCTCCGGCGCCGAGGGCATGGCGCGCGTAGGCGGGTTCA
>DATBYI010000574.1:0-2238 GCA_036513815.1 Solirubrobacteraceae bacterium | reverse complement strand
CCCCCCAGCCACAACCTCTCAGAACCGCTTCGACGTGCGTTCGAACCACGGTCGGCTTAACCGCAGACTCGAGCACGACCAGAACGAGCTGGGCCTCCGGATCGCCTGGCATAGCGAGCGTCTCGCCGACACCGCGAGTGGCACGTGGGTCGGTCCGTGTGCTCAGGGCCCCTGCGTCAGGACCTGCCAGCTCACGGCGACCTCGCTCGGATCGAAGTCGACCGACGGAGTCGGGATCAAGACGCTGGCCAAGGCTTGTCTCCGCGACATGCTATTTGGAGCGCCGCGGCGCGAGGCCGCCGCCCAGTTGGGTTCTCGATCCTGGCCGCCACACGCCTGTAGGGTCGATCTGGATGCGGGGCCAGCAAGTAGGAGTTGAAGCATCGACACGGGGAGTGAGCGCCCGATGAGCGCCGATGCTGAGGCGATCACGTACGGCGGACGGACCGCGTGGGCGCGGAACCTCGCCGCGCCCGTCCGGAGCTTCCTGAGCACCGAGGAGGGCGGGGCGATCGTGATGCTCGGAGCCGCGATCGCGGCGATGGTGTGGGCGAACACCCCGGCATGGCACTCATACGAGTCGGTGTGGACGACGAAGCTCGCGATTCGGATCGGGAATACGGGTATCGAGGCCGACCTTCGCCACTGGGTCAACGAGGGCCTGATGACTCTGTTCTTCCTGGTGGTGGGGCTTGAGGCCAAGCGCCAGCTCGACCTCGGCGAGCTACGCGAGCGCCGCAGGCTCGCGATTCCGGTGGTGGCGGCGTTCGGCGGGATCGTGGTGCCGGTCCTTATCTTCCTCGCGTTCAACGCCGGCCACGCCGGCGCGCACGGCTGGGGCGCGGCGATGTCCACGGACACCGCCTTCGCGCTGGGAGCCGTGGCCCTCGTGACCCCGCGGACCGCGGTCCGCATCCGCGTCTTCCTCCTGACGCTGGCAGTCGTCGACGATCTCGCCGCGCTGGTGGTTATCGCCACCGTTTACGCCGGTCACGTCTCGTTCGTGGCGCTGGGCATCGCGATCGCGCTGTTCGCAGCGTTGATCGCGCTGCGCTACGCCCCCTTTGGCCGCAGAGCGATCTCTATCGGCCTGGGGGTCGCGATCTGGGTCGCGATGTTCAAGTCGGGCATCGATCCGGTGATCTCGGGGCTGGCGGTCGGGCTCGCGACGAGCGCGTACCCGCCGACCCGCGAGGATCTCGAGCGGGCAACGGCGCTGACGCGGTCGTTCCGGGAGCAGCCGACACCGGAACTCGCGCGCTCGGCGCAGCAGAGCCTACAGTCGGCGATCTCGGCGAACGAGCGGCTCCAGTACGACCTTCACCCGTGGACGAGCTACGTGATCGTTCCGCTGTTCGCGCTCGCCAATGCCGGGATCCATCTCACCAGCAGGCTCGTGAGCGACGCGATCGCCTCGCCGATCACGCTGGGGATCTTGGTCGCCTATCTGGTCGGCAAGCCGATCGGCATCTACACCGGATCCTGGGTTGCGACGCGCCCCGCTCTGCATGGTCCACGCGCACTGATCAGCGGGCCGGTGCTGGTCGCGGCCGGCGTGTGCGCGGGGATCGGCTTCACCGTCTCGATTCTCGTTTCGAGCATCGCGTTCACCGGCGAGCGCCTAGACGAGGCAAAGCTCGGCGCGCTCGCGACGGTGGTGATCGCCCCGTTTGTCGCGTGGATCGTGACCCGGATGATCAGGCTCCTGCCGAGCAACCTACGCGCACGGCAGATCGGGCGGACCGCCGAGGACATCCTCGACCTCGTGGAGGACGTCGACCCCGATCGCGACCACATCCGTGGAGGAGACGATGCGCTCGTCACGCTGCTCGAGTACGGAGACTTCGAGTGCCCGTACTGCGGGCAGGCGGAGGGCGTGATCAGGGAGCTCCTCTCCTCACACGGCGATGTGCGCTACGTGTGGCGTCACCTGCCCCTGAACGATGTTCACCCCACCGCGCAGCTCGCTGCGGAGGCATCCGAGGCCGCCGCCGCCCAGGGGAAGTTCTGGGAGATGTACGACACGCTCCTTCGCCATCAAGAGGAGCTCTCGATGCGCGACCTCGTCCGCTACGCCAGGGAGCTCGATCTCGACGTCGACCGCTTTACGGACGAGCTGCGCCGGCGCGAGTACACCCCGAGGGTCAGTGAGGACGTCGCGAGCGCCGACGAGAGCGGCGTGACCGGCACACCAACCTTCTTCATCAACGGCCGCCGCCACTACGGCGTCTACGACAT
>DATBYI010000573.1:0-14445 GCA_036513815.1 Solirubrobacteraceae bacterium | reverse complement strand
CGCGGTCATCGGCCAGTCCGACGAGGACTCGGGCCAGGCGATCTGCGCGTTCGTCACGCTCGAGGGTGACGACGGAGAAGGCTCAGACGAGCTGGTGGCCGAGATCCGCGATCGGGTCGCGGACCGGATCGGCAAGTTCGCCCGTCCCAAGCGGATCATCTGGGCCGATGACCTGCCCAAGACACGCTCCGGGAAGATCATGCGGCGGCTGCTCCGCGACATCGCCGACGGGAAGGCTCTCGGCGACGTCACGACGCTGCGCGATCCGGACGTGATGTCGCAGCTCGAGGGCAAGATCAAGGAAGAGCAGAAGGCGGACGAGTCCTGACGTCGTTTCAGGGTGTGGGCGCCCCCGTGGCGCCCTACACCCCGAGGCGCCGGCTCAGGTCCGCTACGTGCCGGCGCGCCACCGGGATCACCTGACCGTCCACAAAGGTGAGCTCGGCGGTGCCGCCGAGCAGCGGGCGAAGCTCGACCGCCCGGGCGAGGTTGGCTACGTACTGTCGGTGCACGCGGATGAAGCCGAACTGCTCCCACCGCCGCTCGATCTCGCTCAGCGTGTTGCGCAGCAGGTAGCGCCCGTCCCCGGTCACGATCCGGACGAAGTCGCCGTGCGACTGGACGTAGAGAATCGAGCCGCGGCCGATCAGCCGAGTCGCTCCTCCTCGCGCGCTCGCGACCGCGATGGTGTCGCTCTCGCCGCCCGCCGGCGATCGCGCCGGCCGGCCGTTGCCGTTGGTGTGGGCCCGCGGGTCGCTCGTTTCGACCGCCACCGACACTCGCTCGAGGGCCTCCTCGAGGCGGCGCCGGCTAACCGGCTTGCGCAGGTAGTCCAGCGCGTGGAGCTCGAACGCGTCAACCGCGCCGCTGTCGTAGGCGCTGACGAACACGAGCTGGGGCGGCGAGGCGAAGCGCCGGAGCACGCGACCCAGCTCGACCCCGTCGAGATCGGGCATGCGGACGTCGAGGAAAATCGCGTCGTAGGCCTGGCTCGACGCCTTGAGCAGCGCGTCGTGCCCGCCGTACGCGCACTCGACCTCGTGCACGGTCGGGAAGCTTCGCAGCAGCCGCGCCAGGTCCTCGAGCTGCGTGTGCTCGTCGTCCACGGCGAGGATCGTGAGCCCGTCCGCGCTCATATCGAGCTGGCCAGCTCGGGCTGGGCGATCTCGCCTCGCAGGTGGGGCACGGTCATCACCGCGGTCGTTCCCTGTCCGAGATCTGACTCGATCCGCAGTGCGTAGCGCTCGCCGAACGTCGCCCTGAGCCGGGCGTCGACGTTGGAGACGCCGATGCCGCCGCCCGCACCGGCGAGCACCGAGCCAAGCCGCTCGGGCTCGATGCCGACCCCGTCATCGGATACGCGCAACTCGACGTCGCCGCGCACGATCCGGGCCGAGATCGTCACCCGCCCGCTCCCGGCTCGCCGCTCGACCCCATGGCGCACGGCGTTCTCGACCAGCGGCTGGACCGACATCGCCGGCACCACCGTCCCCCGCGTCTCCTCGGGAACATCGATCGTGACGTGCAGGATGTCACGGAAGCGCGCCTGCTCCAGGCGCAGGTACCGCTCGACGTGCTCGATCTCCTCGGTCAGGGTCACGTACGAGCGGCCGTCGCGGAACAGGTAACGGGTGAACTCGGCGAAGTCGATCAGCAGATCGCGCGCTTCCTCGGGCCGGGCGTGGATGTCGCCGGCGACGGCGGCGAGCGCGTTGTAGATGAAGTGGGGCGAGATCTGGGCCCGCAGAGCGCGCAGCTCGGCCTGCGCCACTCGCTCCTCCTGCGCGGCCGCGAGTGAGAGCTCGACCTGCGCGGAGACGAGGCTGGCCGCTTCCTGGACCACGCGGAGCTCGTCGTGGCTCGGCCGCCCGACGGATCGGTAGAAAGCGATCAGCGTGCCGATCCGCTTGCCCTGGGCGATCAACGGCGCGAGCACGGCCGATCGCAGCGGGCACGTCGGATCGGAGGAGACCAGCCGCGGGACGATGTGCATGTGGTCGTCGCTCGCGCGCTCGAGCAGGCGCGAGAGCAGATCGCCCGGCCGAACCTGTTCGCGGCCCTCGCCGTCGATGGCCAGCACCGCGCGCGTGTCGGCCAGCGCGATCGCGGCCGCGCCCATCAGCTCACGCAGGTGCGGAACGGCTCGCTCGGCGTTGCGGCCCGTGAGTCCCTTGCGCAGATGCGGGAGCGTGGTCGTCGCGGCGTGCAGGGCGGCCTGCATGGCCGCCTCGGGCGCGCCCGCGGAGCGCCGACTGCGCATGGTGCGCCACACCGCGACGACGATCGCGGCGAGCCCGATCCCCAAACCGACGCCCAGAGCCAGATCCATGGTGAGCTCCATACAGATTAGCGGGGCTTGTGTCGGTTGTTACTCAGCCGATCCGCTGGCGACGCGGCCGCGGCCGAAAACACTCAGTCGTGCGGCATGATGCGGGGATGAGCTCCACCACCACCTTCACCTCCTACCCACAGGCCCGCGAGCAGCACCGCTGGGAGGTCCCCGAGCGCTACAACATCGCGGTCGACGTGTGCGACCGCCACCCCCGCGAGAAGCTCGCGATGATCCACGAGGACTTCCGGGGGCGGATCCGCCAGGTCAGCTGGGGGGAGCTGCAGGACGACTCGAACCGCTTCGCCAACGTTCTGCGCGCCCACGGCGTCGAGCCGGGCGACCGCGTGGCGATGCTGCTGCCGCCGACGCCCGAGGCAGCGGCGGCGTTCTTCGGGGTGTGGAAGGCCGGCGCGATCCTGCTCTCGATGTCCGTGCTGTACGGCGACGAGGGTATTCGCCACCGAGTGACCGACTCCCAGCCGCGGGTGCTGCTCACCAATGCCGAGAACGCCGGGCGGATCCAGCGCGACCTGGTCGAGCACGTGCTGATCCTCGACGACGAGCTCCTGGCGCGCGGGTCGACCGCGTTCGAGCCGGTCGACACCGCGGCCGAGGATCCGGCTCAGCTCTACTACTCGTCGGGCACGACCGGACTGGCCAAGGGGATCCTCCACGCCCACCGCTACATCCTCGCGCACGAGGAGTTCATCTACTGCCACGACCTGCGCGAGGGCGAGATCTTCCACGGCATGGGCGAGTGGGCGTGGGCGGCCGGGATTTGCCCGCTCATCGGGCCGTGGCGGCTCGGCGCGGTGCAGGCCGTCTACCAGCGCGAGGGCGGTTTCGACCCGAACAAGCAGCTCGACTTCCTCTCGCGCCACGGCGTGAGCAACGTGTTCGGGACGCCGACCGCGATCCGGTCGATGATGTCGATCTCCGACGCCGGCACGCGCTACCCGCAGAGGTTCCGGATCGTCTGTTCGGCCGGCGAGCCGCTCAACCCGGAGGCGATCCGCTGGATCCGCGAGCAGTACGGCGTCACCGTGCTCGACTATTACGGACTCACCGAGTCCTATCCGCTGTGCGCCAACTATCCGTTCATGGAGGTTCGGGAGGGTTCGATGGGCAAGCCCGTGCCGGGCTGGGAGGTGGCCATCCTCGACGAGGACGAGCGGCCGGTCGCGGCCGGTGAGCGCGGCGAGATCTGTCTCAAGGCGCGCTCGAACCCCCACTATCCGCTCGGCTACTGGAACCGCCCGCCCGAGGACACCGAGGAGGCGTTCGGAGGCGACTGGTTCCACACTAAGGACGCCGCGCGCGCCGACGAAGACGGTTACTTCTGGTACGAGGGTCGCGCCGACGACGTGATCATCTCGGCCGGTTACCGGATCGGTCCGTTCGAGGTCGAGTCGGCGTGCCTCGAGCATCCGGCCGTGGCCGAGGCCGCGGCCGTCGCCTCCCCCGATGAGCGCCGCGGCAACGTCGTCAAGGCGTTCGTCGTGCTCGCCGCCGGACACGACGGCAGCCCCGAGCTGGCCGAGGAGATCAAGGGGTTCGTCCGCGAGCGCTACTCCGCCTACGCCTACCCGCGGGTGATCGAATTCGTCCCCGACCTGCCCAAGACGCTGACGGGCAAGATCCGCCGGATCGAGCTACGCCAGCGCGAGCAGGACGACGCGAGCGGTGGGCGAGGCTGAACGTCGGTCCCGAACGAAAAGTGGCCATCGCTCACAAGCCCTGCTATAAACCTCAACTAGAGGCTTAGCCTTAGTCGTCCGAATTCGGACAAGGAGGATGCGCGTGGTTGACACCGCGCGGGGGATTTGAGAGCTTGCCGCCGGATCGGCTGGGGGGCAGCCGAGACGTTGGGGCGCTTGGAGCGCTAGGAGGTAGGTCGAAAGAGGGGCAAGGGTAGTGCGGTTGTTTGGGGTGGTGATTCGGTCGTCGGCTTGTAAGGCGCGCCCGGGTGGAGGATTAGGGAACTTGGGCCCGGGCTCTCGCTCGGTACTTGTGATCGATTGAGAACTAGGCCTGCATATGCCGGCCCCTCGTCTGGGGGCTTTCGTCCTTCGGCCAGTTGGGGCGTGTTCGGTTCGCGCCGCAACCGGTTCTGGTTTGGCGTGCTCGGGCTGGTGGCGCTGGCGCTGCCGTACGGCAGCCTGTTGGTGGCCTCGGTCAAGGCGATCGTCAACCCGCCGGCGAAGGTCGTGACGGTGCCCGAGGTTGTGGTTCCAGCCGCACGGTTCCCGGTTCTTGAGGTTCCCAAGCTCGTTGCTCCCGCAGTCGTTCACGCTCCGGCCGCGGCCGCCTCGCCGGCGGCCGGTTCAACTCGGGTCGCTCGGAGCACTGGAAGTCGGATGGTCCCCCAGCGGACGGTTCGCCAGCGGATGGTCAGCCGTCCGGGCGCGGCGAGCGCCGGTGGAGTGCGCGTACCGGTCATCCGCCACACCTACTCCCTGATGCCGCCGGCGGCGAAGAAGAAGACCCACTCTTACCCGAGCTCGGGCACGATCAGCGCCCTTGCCCAGGCCCTCGCTGCAGCGCCCGTCGTGACGAACACCGCGCCGCCGCCACCGCCGCTCACCACCCCACCGCCGGTCGCGGTCACGCTGCCCACGGACACGTCGCCGACCACCCCGACGGACGCCACGCCGACGGTCAACGTGACGACCGGGACCGGTGACTCGAGCGACATTCGCAGGGTCCCCAGCACCTCCCACGCCGCCGGCCAGACGGCGGGGGTCTCGCTGGCGTCGAGCGCACGAGCGCTGGCAGACGTGAGCAGGGCGACGGCTAGCGTGGCGAGGCGCGTGGCGGCGCACGACGCTCGCACCGCGGCGGCTTCCGATACGAGCAGCGCGGCCGCCCCCGCGGCGGCCGCGGCGACGCCCGCCGATACGACGGCCACCGCGGCGCCCGCCGTCACGACGACCTCGGCGCCCGACGATACGACGGCCTCCGCGGCGCCGGCCGACGCAACGAGCACCCCGGCCCCCGCTGACACGACGACCCCGGCGCCCACGGACACCACCACCCCGGCGCCCACCGACACGAGCACCCCGCCGCCCACCGACACGACCACCCCGGCGCCCACGGACACCACCGCCCCGGCACCCACGGACACGTCCGCCCCGGCGCCCACCGACACCACCACGGCCGCGCCCGACCCGCAGCCCGCTCAGCTCGCCCCGCCGTCGACTGACGGCACTCAGACCCCGTCGTCTTCGTCGGTTGCTCCGCAGCCCGCGAGCCTCGGCTCCAGCAGCGTCACGCCGTCGTCACCATCCACCGCCGACACGACGGGCACGGCGCCGGCATCCACCGATCCCACCGAATCCACCCCCTCGACTCAGGACAGCGGCAACTCGGCCCCCGCCACCGTCGCTCCCCAGCCGATGGGCGGCGTCGACTCGGCCAGCGCCCCCGGCTCGCTGCAGTCGGCGTCTACACAGTCCGAGATCGCCGCCTCGGCGGTCGAGGATCTTCAGAGCGCCGAAGGCAACATCGCTGCTCCGCAGACGATCGCCAGCGAGACGATCGCGGCCCAGTCGCCGGTCGTCGCCCCGGCCCTGTCGGTCGTCAGCGCCCCAACCGTGACGCTCGCCGATCCGGTGGCGGTCACCGCGCCCGCGACGGGCGCCGACTCGCCCGCGGGCGGCTCCGGCGCCATCTCGCTCGGCGCCGCCGAGACGGCCACGGGCGCGGTCACGCTGACTGACTCCTCGCAGAGCAGCACGCCGCAGCTCGTTGCGGGCTCCGACTCGACCAGCGCCGTCGCCGCGACCAGCCAGAGCGCCACCGGGGCGACCACGTCGTCGGACGGCGCGCCGAGCAGCGACTCCTCCTCGCTCGCCAGCCCGTCGGATACGACTCCAGTGGCACTCGCCGCACCGCAAGCTGACACCTCGACGGTCACCGGAACCCTGGGTGCGCGAGGACCCCCGTCCACCTATGGACCCGCACTGATTCTCGCCGCATCAGGTGGTTCGATCAGCGCGGGTGACGCAACGTTGACGTTCGCGCCGGGCAGCCTGCCCCACGACGCGTACGTCACCGTGACCGTGACGACCGCCCCGGCGGACGGCCTGGTCGACTATTCCGCCGCATACAACCTGACGGCCGTCAACACGGCAACCGGCGAGCTGATAGAGCAGTTCGCCTCCCCACCACAGCTCACGATCAACCTCGGAACAGCTGGGGCGGAGGCGCCCACGATCTACTACCTGGCTCCGACCGGCAATCCGGTGCCGATCTCGTCCAGCTTCGACGCCGCTACGGGCACGGTGTCGGCGGGCCTGCCGCACTTCTCGACATACGTCGCCGCATCACAGACGAGCGACTTCCTCGCGACGGTCGAGTCGGTGCTCGCGTCGTTCGTCGGCCAGGCCGGGCCGATCAGCGAGACGATGTCGCCGGGCAGCCTTCGCATCGGCGGCGTCGCGGAGATCGACTCCCCGACACTGTCGTTCAGCATCACCTCGATCACAGGGACCGGCAGCTCAGCGCAGTTCACGGGCTCCGTGACGATCAGCGCGGCCTCCGGAGGGATCGCGGTAGGTGACTTCAACGCCAGCTTCGGTGCAGTGAGCGGCTGGTACACGCTCACCGGCCAGACCGCGGGTGCCGGCACGGTCAGCGTGACGATCGCCAGCCCGCAGATCACGGTCGCAAACCTCGTCACGCTGGGCGCCACCTCGATCGCGGTCACCTCGCAGGACAACGGCACCTCGACCCAGACCGAGTTGGGGGCCGTGGGCGTCACCGCCACCGTCACCGCTGGAAGCGGACCGACCCTGACCATCAGCGGCGCGACGCTGGGCCTGGTCGCTCAGTTGGCCGACTCCGGCGGCACCGCACCTGCGTTCGCGCTCCTGAGCACCGGCAACGTGGGTCTCAGCGGCGCGGGACCAGTCACGCTGACCGGAACGAACTGGCAGGTGGAGTACGACGCGCTCGGGGACCTGTCGACCACGCCCATCAGCGTCCCGACCGGATCCGGCACGCCGCCCGTCATCATCAACTTCGCTCAGCCGAGCGGCGTGTCCGGGAAGTGGACGTCGATCCAGGGCACCGCCAGCTTGACGGTCGATGGCACCTCGCTGAACGGCCAGTTCGTCGTCTCGGCAAGCGGCTCCCAGCTCAGCGTCGCGGCCAGCAACCTCGCGCTGTCGCTGGGCAACTTCGTGACCGTGAGCGGCGGTCACGGAACGGTCGTCGTCAGCAGTGCCGGAACGGTTGCCGACCTCGGCGCGAGCTCCGTGACCCTCACCCTCCCGGACCTCAGCCCGGCGAGCCTCACGAACCTCGCCATCGAGGTGAACACGGAGTCGACGGCGCTCGTCGATCCGACCACTGGCTCCCCATTGCCCGCCGGTCCGTACGTGCAGGTCGCGGCGACGATCCCGCAGACGCCGGTCATCGTGGGCACCACCACCCTCGGCCAGCTCCAGGGGAACCTGCTCGTGCAGCAGGAGACGATGGGTGGAGCGACGACCACGGTCGTCGCGCTGAGCGGCGCCTCTGTCTGGGTCGGATCGGCCACGACGGCGTCGGTTTTCAACGGCCAGGGCGTGCTCGTCGTCAGCCCCGCCGGTCTTGCCGGCTACGCCTCGGGGACGGCCCAGGTAAGTGGAGGCGGCGCCTCCGGAAGCGGCGACGTGCTCCTACAGATCAACACGACCGGCGGGGCGGTGAACGCATCCGTAATGCTCGGCGGTCAAGCGGTGACGATCAGCTACAGCGCGACTCAGGGGAACCTGTTTGCGCTCTCGATCTCCAACCTGATGCTCAACATCGACAACATCGTCACCGTCGAGGGCACGATCACCACATCGACGTTTACCGATCCGACGAACAACATCGCCGGGTCTGACTTCGCCGGCACCGGGTTGACGCTGTTCTTCGGAGACGGCCCCGCGGTGCTCGCCAACGGCTCACCGAATCCGCTTGCGGTCGGCGTCGAGATCACCAACGCGACGCTCGCCCTGTTCACCGACGGCAACGGCAACTACGCGTTGAGCGCCAACGGCACCGTCCAGCTCGTCGGCACCGGCTCGGTGACCGCGTCGGGCCAGGGCACGATCCTCGTCAATACGTTCCAGGACCAGTTCAACGACGCGATCGCGATCCCCGGCTCCTCGCAAACCGTTCCGCTCGTCCTCGGCCCCGGCCAGGCTGGTTCGGCGACCGCGCCGTTCTTCTCGGTGGGTGGAACGGGCATCAACTTCAACATTCTCGGCCAGACCCTGAGCGGGAACATCGCGGTCACCGACCCGAGCGGGACGATCGAGGTCAACCTCTCCATGGCGCAGGTGTCGCTGTCGGACGGAAACGGCTCGGTTAGCTCGCGCGGACCCCCGATCGCCCAGCTCACGGGTGGCTCCGGCGAGATCGACATCTCGAGCGCCGGCGTCACCGGTGGCCTCGCCGGCACGGTCACCATCACGCCCCCGGGCGCGACTCTCATCGGCACCTTCCAGCTGCTGGTCAACACGACCGCGCAAGCATCGTCGGTGACTCTCTCAGGCCAGAGCACCCCGCTTCCGGCCGGCCCCTACTTCGAGTTCTCCGCGCCCGGCCAGGGGACGACCCCGGGTGCGACGCTGACGATTGGCTCGCAGACGCTGACCGGCGACTTCATCCTGCAGCAGTCGAGCACCGGTGGCGTTACGACGACGATCGTGACCGTGTCCAACGCGTCGCTCAGCATCGTCAGCGGCACCACGACGCTCCTCGCCGTCTCGGGCGGTCAGGGCACCCTGACCGTCAGCACGGCCGGCGTCGTCGGGTCGCTCACCGCCAGCGTGAGCACCGCACCGGCGGGTCCGCTCAGCGGCCTGAGCGTCAACGCGCTGGCGATCGCGGTCAACACAACGTCGACCGCGGCGCAGGGCATTCCGGCCGGCCCATTCTTCGGCATCGAGGCCAACGGAGCGACGCTCACCGTCGCCGGCCAGACGGTCACGGGCAACTTCGGCGTCGAGGTCAGCACGGCGGCGGGCAGCCCCGTCGTGATCGCGGCGGTGTCGAACGCGACCGCGTCACTCGGCGGGGGCATCGCCGTGCTCTCAGGCGGGAGCGGCGCACTGCTGGTGTCCGGGACCGGCGTCGCCGCCAGCTTTACGGGGACGTTCGCGATCAAAGTCCCGGGAGTGTCGATCAGCGGCACGCTCGCGATCCAGGTCAACTCCACGAGCGCGAACGTCAGCGCGAGCTTCGCGGTCGGCGCGACCACGACGATTCTCACGCTGTCCGGCGCGCCGGCGGGATCGTCGACTGCTGCCCCGTACGTGCAGGTATCGGGCACCGGCCTAACCCTGTCGGTGGGAGGCCAGACGCTCGCCGGCGACTTCACGTTCACATCGGGCTCAGGGGCGGTGACGATCACGCTCGCGAACGTCACGCTCGGGCTCGGCAACGGGAACACGAACTTCGTCAACGCGTCGAACGGAGGCGGGTCGCTCACGCTGGTCGGAAGCTCGTCCAGCAACGGCAACCAGGGCGGCATCTACGGGGAATTCGGCGCGAGCGTCGCTATCGACGTCCCGGGAGTCTCCTTCTCCGGCACCCTCCAGGTCGAGTTCAACACCACCGGGGCTGGGCAGCCGGTCGGCACCAACCCGTCACTTCCGTCCGGGACCGTCGAGATCTTCGGCACGGGAGTCCAGCTGACGGTCGCGGGCGTGCAGATGGGCGCCGACAACTTCACGATCACGGTTACGCAGGCGACCGCGGCCGGTGGCGGCACGGCGACCGAGACCGCCGTCGAGATCTCCGTCACGAACCTCACGCTCAGCTTCGGAACGTTCGTCAACATCACGAAGTCCAACGCTCTGAGCGGCGCGATCATCGTCGATTCAGGCGGCGTCGCCGCCGAGCTCTCGGCCACCAACATCGGCTCGATCTTCACGGGGCTCCCGAGCGGGGTCACGATCGGTTCGGCGGCCGCCCCGCCGGCGCCGCAGATGACCGTCGCGCTTGAGATCAACACCGGCCCGAACGCAGTCGACGAGACGATCGGCGGTCAGACGATCAACGTGCCCGCCGGCCCGTACCTCGAGGTACAGGTCCTGAACGCCGCGGTCACGATCAACTCGAACGCGGTGAGTGGGAGCTTCGCGTTCGAGCAGCAGGGCAGCGGCGCCACCGCGGAGACGGTCCTCGCCGCGACGGGCGTCTCGGCGACGGTCGGGACCGCATCGCTGTCCAATGGGCAAGGCGTGCTCGTGCTGACCTCGACCGGGGTCGCGGGCTACGTGTCGGGGATGGGCGCCGGTTCCTCGGGCGGCGTGAGCATCAGCGGCACGGTGCTGCTCCAGATCAACACGACGGGCGGAGCGGTGAACGCGTCGGTCATGCTCGGCGGCCAGCCGGTGACGATCGACTACGGCGCCAGCCAGGGGAGCCTCTTCAGCCTCTCGATCTCCAATCTGTCGCTCAACATCGACAACGTCGTCACGATCGAGGGCACGATCAGCTACTCGACGATCACGCTGGGTGGCATCTCCGGCAAGGACTTCGCCGGGACCGGGCTCACCCTGTTCTTCGGCAACGGTCCCGCGCAGCTGTCCAACGGCGATCCGAACCCGCTCGCCGTCGGCGTCGAGATCACGAACGCGACGATCGCGCTGTTCACCGATGGCAACGGCAATTACGCGCTGAACGCCACGGGCACCGTCCAGCTCGTCGGTACCGGCTCGGTCACCGCGTCGGGCCAGGGGACGATCCTCCTCAACACGTTCACCAGCGCCTTCACCAACATCACGATCGCGCTGCCCGGGAGCGGCGGCCAATCGCTGCCGCTCGACTTGCCGGGTGCCCCCACTTCAACCACTCCGTTCTACTCGGTCGGCGCGCTCGGCCTCAACCTCAACATCCTCGGACAGACGCTGAGCGGCGACGTGACCGTCACCGATCCCAACGGGACGATCGAGGTGAACGTCTCGAACGCGCAGGTGTCGCTCTCGGACGGGAACGGTTCTGTGAGCTCCCGCGGACCGCCGTTCGCGCAGCTGTCGGGCGGCTCCGGCGAGATCGACATCTCGAGCGCCGGCGTCGCCGCCTCCGTGAGCGGATCCGTCGCCTTCACGCTGCCGAGCGTGTCGCTGACCGGGACGTTCAGCCTCCAGGTGAACACCACAGCGCAGGCGATGACGCTCGTCGGTACCCCGGCAACCATGCTCTCCGCCGGCCCTTACTTCCAGCTTGCCGCGATCGGATCAGGCACCACCCCCGGCGCGACGCTGACAGTCGGCGGCCAGTCGCTAAGCGGCAACTTCACCATCACCCAGTCGACCTTCGCGGGCGCCACGACCACGACGGTGACGATCTCGAACGGCGCACTCACCATCGCGGCGGGCGGCACGACCTACCTCAGCCTGACGGGCGGCCAGGGCACGCTGACGATCAGCCCGGCCGGCATCGTCGGCTCGCTCAGCGCGACCGTCAAGACGATCGCGATCCCCGGCGTGACGCTCTCGAGCGTCGCGATCGCCCTCAACACGACCTCGACGGCCGCCCAGGGCATTCCGGCCGGCCCGTTCTTCGGCGTTGAGGCGGACGGCGCCTCGGTGTCGATCTCGGGGCAGTCGGTCAGCGCCAACCTCGCCATCCAGGTGACCACCGGGTCCGGCGGCGGTTCGCTCGTCGCGATCGCGGTGACCAACGCGTCGGCGTCGTTCGGCGGCGGGCTGGCGACGCTCTCGGGCGGCAGCGGCGCGCTGCTCGTCTCCAGCGGCGGCGTGGCCGGCACGTTCACGGGCACAATCGCCCTGAACGTTCCGGGCGTCTCGGTCAGCGGCACGCTCTCGGTGCAGGTCAATACGAGCACTCTGGCGGTGCCCTCGACGCAGTTCACCGTCGGCGGGCAGAGCGTCGTCGTCAACCTGCCGGTCGGGCAGTTCATCCAGGTGTCCGGGACGGGGGTGCAGATCTCCGTGCTGGGACAGACGCTGTCGGGCAATTTCACGCTGAGCTCGGCGTCCGGCACGACGACGCTGGTGGTCTCGAACGCCTCACTGGTGCTGGCGGGCGGCGCGGTATCGGTGACCGGCGTCGGCGGCAACGTCACGCTCGACGCGGGCGGCGCCAAGGGGAACATCACCGGCTCGCTCAGCATCGCGGTGCCGAATGTGAGCGTCTCGGTCGCGAGCGTCACGGTGAACTTCGACACCCACACCCCGTCGTCGTTCAGCGTGCTGGCGAGCGACGCGACCGTGACGATCGCCGGTCAGCAGCTCGTCGGCAACCTGTCGATCTCGCAAGGGACGGACTCGAGCGGTAACCCGGCGGTGCTGATCGCCTTCGAGAATGAGCCCTCGGACAACCTGGGCAACCTGCTCACGCTCGGACCGACGGGCGGACCGGCGTTCCTGACCATCGCCAACGGCAGCGGCGAGCTGTTAATCACCTCGCAGGGAGTCGCGGGTGACCTGCACCTGACCGGGGTCACCGTGGCGCTGCCGGGCGGCCTGACCCTCGGCACCGGCGCGTTCGAGCTGCAGGTGAGCACGCTGCCGACCGCCGTGAGCGAGCAGTTCACCGTCCCGGCGTCGCCGGGACCGGGTACGACGACGGAGACGCTGTCGCTGCCCGCGGGTCCGTACGTGAGCGTGAGCATCGAGGGCGTCGTCCTGACGATCAGCTCGAGCACGTCGCTGACGGGCAACTTCCTGTTCCAGGAGCAGGGCAGTGGCAGCTCGGCCGTGACCGTGATCGCGGTCTCCAACATCGGCGCGTCGGCGGGCGGCTTCACGCTGGCCCAAGGCCAGGGGGCCCTCGTCATCACCTCCGACGGCGTCGCCGGGATCCTCTCCGGCCAGGTGTCGGGCGGTGGCGGCGGGGTCTCGGGCAGCGCCCAGGGGATCCTCCAGCTCGACACCAACGGCGCCGCCGTCGATCAGACGGTGACGGTGGGCGGCCAGTCGATCGAGATCAAGTTCGGGGCCTCGGCGCAGCCCGTCTTCAACATCTCGCTCTCGAACGCGTCGCTCAACATCGACAACTTCGTGTCGATCTCCGGGAACGTCAGCTTCGGCTCCGACCCGACCGACGGAACGGGGGCGTTGTCGTTTGCGGGCAACGGCCTGCAGGTCTTCCTCGGCCAGGGCCCGGCGATGTTGCCCGACGGGTCGATCAATCCGCTGGCCACCGGCGTACTGCTGTCAAACGCGCAGATCGGCCTCGTCGAGCTCCCCAACGGGTCGACGAACACGTACGCGCTCGTCGCGTCCGGCACCGCGACGCTCGTCGGGGTGAACGGAATCACCGTGACCGGCACCGTCACCGTCCTGTTCAACAACACGGGCAAGGACTTCAGCGAGACGCTTACGATCCCGGGCAGCACCAACCCGGGGGTCCAGCTCGATGTCACGAACGGCGCGGCGTCGTTCGCCATCACCGGCGGCCAGCTCGGCGTTCTGGGCCAGACCCTGAGTGGGGACTTCGCCTTCTCGGACACGACCGGCACCGTCGTCGTGGCCGCCAGCAACGTCAGCCTGTCGCTCGGCGGCGGAGTGCTGTCGATCACTAACGGCACCGGAGCGCTACAGATCACCTCAGGCGGTGTGGCCGCGTCGATCTCCGGGACGCTTGCCGTAACGCTGCCCGGCGTCAGCTTCGGCGGCGGCTTCGCGATCGGGATCAACACCGGCACAGCGGCGGTCTCCACGACGCTCTCGGTCGGCGGCCAGAACGTCGCGCTCGATCTTCAGGCCGGGCCGTTCGTGCAGGTGGCGGCAACGAACACGACGCTGACGGTCGCCGGCCAGATGCTCACGGGGAGCTTCTCCGTGCAGAGCTCGACCCTGGCCGATGGCACGAGCGCGGTCAGCATCGTTGCCTCAGGCGTGTCGCTCTCGCTCGCCGGCGGCGCGGTCACGCTGAGCGCCGGTCAGGGCGCGCTGCTCGTCACCTCGACCGGGATCGCGGGCCAGCTGAGCGGCGCCGTCGCCGTCTCGCTGGGCTCGAGCGTGGCGGTGAGCGGCGCGTTCAGCGTGGCGATCAACACGGGCACGAGCGCGGTCAACCAGACCTTCACGCTCGGCTCGAGCACGGTGGCGCTCAACGTCCCCGGCGGGCCGTACCTGGAGGTGCAGGCCACCGGAGCGACGGTC
>DATBYI010000572.1:0-9772 GCA_036513815.1 Solirubrobacteraceae bacterium | reverse complement strand
TCCGCGGATAGACCTCCTTGACGAGCGCCCAGCCTTCCGGATCGTCGTTCTCGACCAGCGATATGCCGCGCGCGAGCGCCCGACGGTCGCCGTCGAGAAGCCGTTGTGCGAGCGATTCGTCGGCGCCGGGCATCCCAGCGGCATCATGGCAGGCACGCCATCGGGACCGTCGAGTTCGTAGGATCACCCCGTGCAGTCAGCGAGCACCGAGCAGCTCGAGCGCATCGCGCCGGCCGCCGCGCCGCCGATCGTGCGCGCCGGGCCGCCACCGCTGCACGGCGGTCCGCTCACCTTCCTGCGCTTCGCGCGCGCCAACCACATGCTCCGGCCCGGCTACGCGCTGCTGATCGCGCGGTGGGTCTGGCTCAAGCTCCGCTGGCGCGGTCGCCTCCAGACCGACGGGCTGTGCTTCGTGTGTCCGGGGGTGAAGTTTGAGATCGGGCGCGACGCTCAGGTCACGCTCGGCCGCTGGTCGTGGATCGGCCACCGTTGCAAGATCCGCGTCCACGAGGGCGAGTTCTCGCTCGGGGCCAAATCGGTGATGGGCCAGGAGTGCACGGTCTCCGCCTACCAGCACGTCGCGATCGGCCGCGAGTGCATCGTCGCCGACCGGGTGATGATGATCGACTTCGATCACGGCATGGTCGAGGTCGAGCGCCCGATCCGCGACCAGGGAATCTACAAGCGCAACGTCGACGTCGGCCACAACGTGTGGATCGGCTACGGCGCGTGCCTGCTCCGCGGCGTTACGGTCGGCAACAACTCGGTGATCGGCACGAGCGCGGTGGTCACCGCGGACGTGCCGACCAACGCGGTCGTCGGTGGCGTCCCGGCTCGCCTGATCCGCATGCGGAAGGCCCCGAAGACCTTCCGCTGGGGTTAGGCCCCGCTCAACGGACGGGCGCCGTCCGCCCGTCGACGTAGTTCATCAGCGGCGTGAGCACCGGCGTCCCCCAACCCGAGACGTAGTCCCAGCCTGGGGTCGCCTGGTAGAAGCCGTTCGTCCCGGCCTCGTAGTCGTTGAACGCCTGCGCGTAGTCGGTGGCGTTCTCGGCGACCTTGTAGATGTCCGGATCGGCGAACCCTGTGCCCTTCCGAGAGGCCGCCTGGATCCGCGTCCACATGCCGACCATGAGCGGCGAGGAAAGGCTCGTGCCGCCCTCGCTCGAGGCGCCACCGAGCTCGTCGCTGTAGATGTCGTACGAGCTGGTCGCGATGTCGCCCGACTCGTCGGCCACGTCCGGGATCCCGCGGCAGACGACCCCCGAAGTGTTGGGGTTGCCGTTCAGATCGGACAGGCAGGGACGGTCGACGTCGGAGTCGCCGTTCTGGAACGACGGCTCCGGGATGAAGAAGCTCTGCCCGCCGCCGCTGTAGGGCCACGGATACTCGAGCGCGCGCTGCGGCGGGTTGCTCGAGTCCGGGTACAGGACGGTGCCGCCGACGGCGACGACATACGGGCTGGCCGCGGGGTAGTTGATGATCGGGACGCCCTGGTTGAGCACCCCGTTACCGGCTCCAAGATCCGGGCCCAGAACGAGCACCGGACACGAGGAGCCGGTATCTCCGGTGGCGGCGAAAAGGGTGCGGCCCTCGAGCACTCCCTGCTCGAGCGTCTGCTCGGCGACCGGTTCGAGCGCGTCCGGAGCGCCGGTGCCGTAGTCCGCGTTCCAATCCTCGTTGTTGTTGAACTGCGTGGGGATCGTGCTCTCGAGCGTGGCGTTGGCGGGCGTCGTCTCGCACTCGCCGAACGACGCATTGGCCTGCTTGGGTCCGCTTGGGTCATCGATCCACTTGACGAAGTCGGCCTCGACGTCGGGGTCGATCAGGTGCTCGGAGAAGTACAGATGCACCTTCTTGACGTCCGGCGCGACGCCGGTCGACGACTGCGTGTCGAGCTCCCACTCGACGTTCCCACCCGTATCCGAGAAGTCCCCATCCTTCGGGATGTCGGTGACCTGCACCGGGACCTTCGGCAGGCTGTGCTCGGACTCGAAGATGGCCAGGTCCTTGACCGTCGTGCTCGAGTCACCCGAGCCCATGATCGCGATCGACTGGCCCTGGCCCATGTTGTTCGACGGCATGTCGTAGATCGACCACATGTCCTGCGGCGTCAGCTCGGCCGGGATCGTCGGCACCGACGCGGCCGGCACGCTCAGTCGTTTGTTGAGCGAGCCAAGCGGGTTTCCGCCGGGCAGCCCGGGCAGGCCACCGAGCACGTTGTTGATCGTGTTGGTCAACGTCCCCTCGCCCGGGATCGACGGAAGCGAGGCGGGCGCGGTCGAGACGCCGAGCACGGATGAGCCCGGAGCCGGCGCGCCGCGATGGGCGTCGAGGAGCGGCGTGGTTGGGTGCTCGAGCGTGTTCAGGCCGACGATCGCGAGGATGTCCATGTGCGCTGGCACGCTCGGGGCCGAGTTGTTGGCCAGGAATGTGGTGCCCTTGGCCTGGTAGCGGTTCTCGTGCGTCCCGAACAGGCCCTCGACCTGCTTGATGGTTGCTGAGATCTCCACGTAGTTGCGCGCCCCGGCGGTCTCGATCACGTGGGCGCCACCGCGCTGAAGCCACGCCAGAATCTTCGAGAACGTCGCCTGCGGGACCCCGAAGCGTGTGTCGAACTGGGCCGGGGTGAGGAAGTGTTGGTACTGAGGGCTGCTCGGGTTCTGCTGGGCGCGCTCGAGGGCGGCCTCACCGGCCGCGTTCGGGGCCTTCAGTCCGAGCCCGATCTGCATCACCTGCGACGGACTCGCCGCGCCCAGCTTGGACGCGTAGCCGAGGGCGAGCACATCGCGCGGGAACCAAACGCGGGCGTTCGACAGACGCCCATTGGTACTGGCTTTCGGGGCGCGGTGTTGCCCCTTGCGCGCGCTGGCGACCGGCGCACCGAGCGCGAGCATGGTTGCGGCGATGGCGAGTGCGCTTGTGATGAGCGCACGGAGCCTCGGATGTGACATTGCGGACCCTGCCTTCCGGGATGTCAGTGACCAATATTCAGCTGTGTGGGCAGAAACGGTACGCCGCGCTACGAGGCGATGCGCCACTTCAATTCGGTTGCTTCAACCTCCGCGGCAGACCGCGAGGAAGTCGAGAGCCCGGTCGAGCCGATCGGTCCGCAGCGCGAAGTCCCGCGAGGAGATCGCCGGCGTGAACCGGTCGTAGAACGCACCGGTGATCCCCAACCGCTTGTGCAATCTGTCCCACCCGAGGCGCAGCGCCCGCTCGTGCAGCCACAGCCTGCGCGCGTGGAACACGCCGTACATCTCGACCCGGGGAAACGCGCCCCGGCATAGCGCGCTGAACTCGTCCACTCGGTACTCGCGCAGGTGCCACGGGTTATCGGACTTCGCCGCCCCGGGTGGGGCGAGCGTCAGCAGGTTTGGAGTCGACACGTACGCCACCCCGCCCGGGCGGAGGATCCGCGCGAAGTGCGACAGCACGGCCAGCGGGTCGGCGACGTGCTCGATCGTCTGAAGGAACACCACCGCGTCGAACGAACCGGGCTCGCCGAACGTCTCGACCGCACCCCACTCGAAGGACAGCCCCGGCCCCGTGTACTTGAGCCGCGCGTGCTCGAGGGCCTCGGGGTTTCCGTCGACCCCGACGACCGAGGCGGCCGCGCGCGCGAGCACGGCCGAGCCATAACCCTCCCCGCAGGCCATGTCGAGCGCGGCCGCGCCGGACACCCGCGCCGCGATCCACTCGTACACCGCCAGATGCCGGCGATACCAGTAGTTCTCGGCCGGGACGTCGGGCAGCGTCCGCTCGCCGGTGAGCTCGAGCGGAGGCACACCGGGGGGTTGGTTCTGCTGGACATATGCGGCCATCGGAGACGGATCAGGGTAATGTGCGCGCCGCCATGGAGGCAGTGCGGACGGCGGACGAGATCCGCGATGTGAACACCCGCTATCACGACGTAGCCGCCAACAGCTACGACTCGAAGTGGGGGATCGACTTCGGCGAGGTTGGCCAGGCCCAGGTGGTCGGGAAGCTGCGCAAGGTGCTCGGCCCCGCCCTCGCGCGAGGCTTCGACCGCTCGCTCGAGGTCGGCGCCGGCACGGGTTACTTCAGCCTCAACCTGCTGCGCGCCGGGATCGTCCGCGACGCCACCTGCACCGACATCTCCCCTGGGATGATCCGCACGCTGGCCGCCAACGCAGAGCGGCTCGGGCTGACCGTGAAGACCGCTCGGTCCGACGCCGAGTCGCTGCCGTTCGGGGACGAGAGCTTCGACCTCGTGCTCGGCCACGCCGTGCTCCACCACCTTCCGAACCTCCAGCGAGCCTTCGCCGAGTTCCATCGCGTGCTCAGGCCCGGCGGGTGGATCGTGTTCGCCGGAGAGCCCTCGCGCTTCGGCGATCGACTCGCGGCGATTCCCAAGCGAGGGGCGATCGCGCTCGCCCCGGCATGGCGTCGCGCGCTGGGGGCCTCGCCTCCGCCTCCACCGCACGCCGAGCCCGGATCGGTGAACGGCGACGACCACGGGCTCGAACGGGTGGTCGACATCCACGCGTTCGCCCCCGACGATCTCACCCGCCTCGCCCGTGCGGCGGGATTCGCCGACGTGCACGTCCGCGGCGAGGAGCTTCTCGCCAACTGGTTCGGATGGTTCAACCGCGCACTCGAGGCGAGCGCCGACCCGGCCGACGTGCCAATGCTCTGGCGCCAGTACGCGTTCCGCGGCTATCTGCTTCTCCAGCGCGTCGACGAACAGCTGCTCGAGCCCCGGCTGCCGCCGGCCATCTTCTACAACCTGCTGCTGGCGGCGCGGCGCCCCGCGTAGACTGGACGGGCGCATGCCCGAAGGCCCGTCGCGCGATTTTCCGCTGTTCCCGCTGGGGCTCGTGGCCCTCCCCGGGGAGCTGATCCCGCTCCAGATCTTCGAGGAGCGCTACAAGACGATGATCGGCGCGTGCCTGGAGGGCGAGCGCGAGTTCGGGATCGTGTGGCTCTCGGACGACGGCCTGCGCGAGGTCGGCTGCGCGTGCGAGATCGACCGCGTGCTCGAGCAGCTCGACGACGGGCGGATGAACCTGCTCGTGCGCGGAACACGGCCGTTTCGCGTCCTCGAGCGCCAGGGTCACCTTCCGTATCCGGCCGGCGTGATCGAGTTCGTCGAGGATCGCGAAGACGCGGCCGATCCCGACCTGGCCAAGGCCGCCCACGAGGCCTACGCCGAGCTCGTCAAGCGCGCCACCGACCGCGAGCCCGACGCCGAGGAGCTGGCCGAAATGACCGCGTACGCGATGGCCGCCACCGTGGACTTCGGCCTCGAGGCCAAGCAGGGACTGCTCGACATGCGCTCCGAGAACGCCCGTCTGCGTCTCGTCACCCGGCTGTTCCGCGCGGCGATCAAGCGCCTCGAGCTCGTTGACCGCGTGCAGGAGCGCGCCCGCTCGAACGGCAAAGTGAGGTTTGGAGCGAGCTAGGACGCTCTACGAGTTGTAGATGACCATCGCCAGGCCGAACACGACGCAGTAGATCCCGAACGGGACCAGGGTGCGCGTCTTAAACCAGCGGGTCAGGAAGTGCACCGTGAACACGGCGAAGATCGCGGCCACGACCGCCGCGACCACGGCCTCACCGCGGATGCCGTTGCCGTTGGTCCCGAGCAGGTCGCCGACCTTGAAGACTCCGGCGGCCAGGATGATTGGCGTCGCCAGCAGGAACGAGAGCTTGGCCGCGCCGGCGTTGTCGAGCCCGCGCTGAAGACCGCCCGCCATCACCACGCCGTCGCGGCTGATGCCGGCGATCAGTGCGGTCGACTGGATCAAGCCGATTCCGGCTCCCTCGCGGTAGCTGAGTGACTCGATCTCCCGGTCCACGTCTTGTCCGGACCGTCCCTCGGTTCGGGCGCGGACTCGCACCTCCGAGCGCCGGCGCAGCGCCTCCGCCCCGAGCAGGATGAAGCCGTTGACGACCAGGAAGATCGACGCGACCTCCGGCTTGGCCGTGGCTTGCCGCGCGACCTTCTCGAGCAGGATGCCCAGGATCCCGGTGGGGATGCTCGCCGCGATGATCAGCCAGGCGAGTTTTTCGGTGCGGGTTTCGATACGCCGTTTGCCGAGCGTCCGGAAGAACGCACTGATGATCTCCACCCAGTCGCGCCAGAAATAGATGAGAAGACCGATGGCGCTGCCAACGTGCAGCATCACGATGAACGCCAGCCACGGCGACTCGGGTTCCGACTGCCATTTGACGATGTTCGTCCACCCGAACAGGTTCGGGAAGATGACCGTGTGCCCGAGGCTCGAGATCGGGAACAGCTCGGACACGCCCTGGAGGGCACCGAGCACGACGGCCTGGAAGGTCGTTATGAGACTGGAGGCAAAGGTCAGCATGAGCGAGAGGGGACGGTAGCGGCTAAGGCGCCGCCGTCAGGCGCCGCCGAATTTTCTAATCGTGCGCGCCGTCAGGCGCCGCCGACAATAGCCTGGGTCCTAACCAGGCGGTAAGGCTAAGAGCATCCTCAAGAACTGACTCCGCACGGTTTGGCCCCCGCCTGTACTACAAACAACTCCAATTGGGCGAGTTCCTTCCGTGCCGACGCCGCCGTATCGGGAAAGGTAAAAGTGCCGTTCTGCACTTGCACCGTATAGGTGAAGACGGTGCGGGCGTTGCGCGTGAACCGTAGTTTGACGTCCTTCTGCAGACTGGTGGCGAGGTCACGCGCCTGCAGGAGCAGCGGATCCGGGAGCTGCTTGGGCTTGCCGCCGTCGCACGAGATTGTGCCTCCGCCGTTGACGAGCATGGTCAGCTTGGCGCCGGGTCCTACCCGGGTGACCTGGAACAGATCCGGCGACTCGACGTCGAACCCGCAACCGGCCAGCGCCATCGCCACGGCGATGAGCGCCCCCGCGGCGCGGAGCCTCATCCCCGGGCGCGGCAACCGCGCAATCGCTGCCCGGCGCGGCAACCGCGCGATCATTCCCCGGCGCGGCAACCGCGCGATCATTCCCAAATCACGATCGCGGCCCCTCCGCGCCGCGGATCGCCACCGCCCGAGAATCGACCCTGCTCGTCGCGTTCCGCCGCCTGCACGCCGCCGAAGAACAGGTTGAGTTCCCGAAAGCGCGCGACGGCCCGGCCCGCGCGCTCCAGCGGCGCGGTGTCGACTCCCGGCTCGGCGTAGACCACGCCGTCCTCGAAATGGACGCGAGGCGCCCGCACGGCATCGCCCGCCTCGAGCCCGTCGTCGACGACGCGAAGGATCGTCTGCAGGATCGCCGAGCGGATGCGGTTCGAGCCGGCGCTGCCGAGTACGAGCTCGGGCGCTCCCTTTCGCAGAACGGCGGTGGGAGACATCATGCTTGGCATTCTGCGGCCCGGCGGATGGCGGTGGAAACCGAGCGGGTTAAGGTCCTGTTCGCCGAGCATGTTGTTGAGGTGAATCCCGGTCCCTGGCACGACCACGCCCGAGGACGAGCCGTTGGAGCACGTGACCGAGCAGGCCCAGCCATCGCGGTCGAGCACCGCAACGTGAGTGGTCGAGCCGAGCGGCGAGCGGCGGGTCAGGAACCGGCTGACGAACTCCTGATCGTCGAGCCCCTCGAGGAACTCCGGAGTGCGCAGTGCCTGCGTCTGCTCCATCGTCGCGACGACGTCCTCCAACGAGGGCGGTGCGGGCTCGGCGTCGAGGAGCGCGAGCGCATGCGCGATCAGGATCCCGCCGGCCGAGGGCGGAGGGTTGGTCAGCACCTCGCGCCCGCGATAGCTCGCCCGAATCGGTTCCCGGGCCACGAGCGCATATTCCGCGAGGTCCGCCGAGGTGACGATGCCGCCCCACTCGGCCAGCCACTCGACGACGGCCGCCGCGATGTCGCCCGTGTAGAACGGCGCCGGCCCCTCGGCTCCGAGGCGCTCGAGCGTGTCGGCTAGCTCCGGCTGGCGGAGTACGTCGCCGGGGCCGACGAGCCGCCCGCCGGGCGCGAACAACGCAGCGCATTCGGGCGTCGAGGTCACGATCCCGGCCAGGATCTCGATCACGTACGCCTGGGGCACGTTGAGCTCGACCCCCTCGCGCGCGAGCCGTGCCGCCGGAGCGACGAGCTCGGCCAGCGAGATCCGTCCGAACCGGTTCGCTGCCTCCGACACGCCGGCTGCCATCCCGTACGTCCCGACCGACGCCGGCCCGATGTTGAACACCTGGACCGCGTCGCCGAACGAGACGCTGATCGGCACGAGCTCAGCCCGCGCCGCGACGTCCGCTCCCTGCCCGGGCGCCTCGATGAAGAAATCGAGCAGGACCGGCTCGCGTCCCGGCTCGACGACGAGCATGTAGCCACCGGCGCCGAGGCCGGTCAGCAGCGGCTCGCACGAGAACGCGGTGAGCATCGCCGCGATCGCCGCGTCGACCGCGTTGCCGCCCAGGCGCAGGGCGTCGGCGCCGGCCTGCGCACTCAGCGGATGGCCGGCAGCGACGACGCCGAGCGGCTCAGCTATCGGAATCCCCCTGACGGGCTAGAACCGAGCATGGCAAGGACGCAGGGAGCGACGTGTGCACCGCACACGAGCGACCGAGGACGCTGCCAGGCGCAGGTTATCGCCCGTCAGCGTCTCGGAATGAATTCCGGTACGTCGAGATCAAGCGCGCTCGGGCGTGGCCGGGCACGGCTGACGCGCGGCTCGCCGGCCGGCTCGCGGAGGGTCGGGCGCGCCTGCTCGGCGCGGTCCCTGATGCGTTCGTGCCGGCGCGGACGCTCATCGCCGTAGCCGGTCGCGATCACGGTCACCCACACCTGGTCAGTGAGCTTCTCATCGACCATCGCACCGAAGATGATGTTGGCGTCCGGGTGCGCAGCCTCGGCCACCGCCTTGGCGGATTCGTTGACCTCCCACAGGGACAGGTCGGGACCGCCGGTGATCGAGAGCAGGATCGAATGCGCGCCCTCCATGCTCGTCTCGAGCAGCGGCGAGGCCACGGCTCGCTCGGCCGCGTCGATCGAGCGCCGTTCGCCGGCGCCCATGCCGATTCCTAGCAGCGCATTGCCGGCGCCCGACATGATCGTGCGCACGTCGGCGAAGTCGAGATTGATCAGACCGGGCAGCGTCACCAGGTCCGAGATCCCCTGGACGCCCTGACGCAGGACGTCGTCGGCCACGCGGAACGCCTCGACCATCGAGACGTTGCGCTCGAGCACCGACAGCAGCCGGTTGTTGGGCACGACGATGAGCGTGTCGACCTCGTCGGCGAGCTCCTCGATCCCGGCTTCGGCCTGGTCGCGCCGGCGCGAGCCCTCGAACTGGAACGGACGCGTGACGATCCCGACGGTCAGCGCGCCGAGCTCGCGGGCGATCTGGGCCACAATCGGCGCCGCACCGGTGCCGGTGCCGCCGCCGGCGCCGGCCGCGATGAACACCATGTCCGAGTTGCGCAGCATCGCCTTGATCCGGTCGTATTCCTCGCGCGCGGCGGCGCGGCCAAGCTCGGGGTTGGAGCCCGAGCCCAGGCCGTGGGTGATCGAGTCGCCGATATGGAGCGTCTCGTGCGCGGCCGACTGCTGAAGGGACTGGAGGTCCGTGTTGATCGCGAGGAACTCGACGCCCTCGATCTCGGCCTCGACCATCCGGTTGATCGCGTTGACGCCGGCCCCGCCGACGCCGACGACGCGCAGCACCGGGCCGAGCCGCCGATTCGGTGCGGCGGCGACGTCGCTGGCCCCCAGCGCGTCCGCGTACACGTCCTTCTCGGGTGCAGGGCGCTGCTCCGCGGCAGGACGCTCGAGCACGTTCTCGGGAATGTCGGCGGAGAAGGCGTGGCGCAGGCGCTCGTGGG
>DATBYI010000571.1:0-15053 GCA_036513815.1 Solirubrobacteraceae bacterium | reverse complement strand
GACGACGGGGTCGGGCAGCCGCTCCTCGAACGACTCCTCGCGCTTCGCCTTCCGGGCCCGGAGCATGTTCAGCGAAACGCGGGCCACGATCGTCGTGAACCATCCGCCGAGGTTCTCGACGCTGCCTGCGTCGCTGCGGCTGGCGCGTAGCCAGGCTTCCTGAAGCGCGTCGTCAGCCTCGCTGAGCGACCCGAGAATTCGGTAGGCGACGGCCCGGAGGTGGCGACGCTGCTCCTGAAAGCGGTCGGCCAGCCAGTCCTGGTCGTTCATCGGTCACATTCTTTCTTCGCGTCGTGTCATCTCGGCATTGACACGCCAAACACGCGAAATGTGACAGGAGAAACCGATGAGTGACCCTCGGCCCATCGCCGATCCCATCGAGATGGCTGCCCTACCCGACGGAATCTGGAGCGTAGAGGAGCGGCGCAGCGAGCTCGGCTTCGCCGTGAAGGCGATCTGGGGGCTGCAAACCGTCCGCGGGGTGTTCGGCGCCTACGAGGGGAGCCTGAGGGTCGAACCCGGTCGCGCCACCGGTGAGCTGACGATCGACGCCGCCAGCCTCGACACCCGGCACAAACGGCGCGACCGGCACCTGAGCTCGCCGGATTTCTTCGATGTCGAGCGAAGCCCCCGGATCGTCTTCACCGCGACGTCGGTGGCTTTCACGGATCGTGCCGCGGTGGTCAACGGGGAGCTGGCCATCGGCTCCTCACGCCTGGCGCTCGAGATCCCGGTCACGGTCGAGGAAACGACCGAGCAGGCCGTCCTCGTGGTCGGCACGACGACGATCTCGCGCAAGGCGGTGGGTCTGTCGTGGAACTGGCTCGGGACCATCAGCGACGACGTGGTGCTCCACGCCCGCCTGACGCTCCGGCGGCGCGGTTCAGGAGCGAGGTGACCACGCGGCGGTGGCGGGGCGCGATCACGGCCCAGAGCGCGCGACCGATCGGGTTCGTCTGCTCGACGAGGGTCGCGAAGAGCAGACCGTCGCCTTCGCTTCGGAAGAGCAGTCGGCCGCGTAAGCCGAGCCAGGAGTCGGCCGCGAGGAGAACGAAGTCCGAGCCCGAGTGCTCGATCTTCCACCCCAGAACGCGGTTCGGGGACCACGGGGGGCCAAGCCTCAGGCCGAGCGCGGTCCACCCGATCACGAGCCGCCGGCGCACCCTCGGCGGCGCGTCGCGCAGGATCGCGTTGACCCACTGCTCCACAGTTCGCCGGCCGGCTCCGGTGACCGTGAAAGCGTCCTCGTAGTCGACCCGGGTGAGCGCGCTGAGCGCCCGCGCGTCTGGCGGCGGCGAGATTTCGGTGACGATCGGTGGCGTGACGATCGGTGGCGTGAGGCGAGGCTGTCGGGTCGCGGTCATGGGCTCCACTCCATATATACAGTACTGTACATATGGAGCCTAGGCATCATCGAGGACCATGTCAACCCCGTCGTCGAAATCCTGAGGACGATGGCTCCGCCTACACGCACATCGCGGGAGACCTGGATCGAGGCCGGTCTGCGCGCGCTCGCGGGTGGAGGGCCAGATGCCGTCCGGGTCGACTCGCTGGCCAAGTCCCTTGGCGTCACCCGCGGTGGCTTCTACGGCCAGTTCAGGGACCGTGGCGCTCTGCTCGAGGCGATGCTCGAGGCCTGGGAGCGAGCCACCACCGACGAGGTTCTCGATCAGGTCGAGCGGCGGGGTGGAGACGCGCGCGAACGAATACGCCGGGCGGGTGCGCTCACGTTCAGCGCCGAGCTGCTCCCGATCGATCTCGCGATCCGCGACTGGGCGCGTCACGACCCCGGTGTCGCCGAGCGCCTGCGACGCGTCGACAACCGGCGCATGGCTTACCTGCGCGAGCTGTTCGCGTCGTTCTGCCCCGACGAGGAGGAGGTCGAGGGGCGGGCGATGCTCGCCTTCTCGCTTGCGATCGGATACCACTTCATCGCGGCCGACCACGGCGCGCACAATCGCACCGACGCGGTGGAGCTCGCCCTTCGGCGGCTGCTGGCGTGAGCCGGCGGGTCAGCCCGGCGGGCCGCCGACCGCCGGGGGTGTCACGCCGAAGGTGATCCGGTAGTCGCACCCGCCGGAGCAAGTGAACACGCTCGTCGCGTCGTCGCCCGACCAGGAGTACGCGTACGGCTCGGCGCGCTTGAACACGAGCGCGTAGTCGATCGGCCAGGTCTTGGCCGGCGTGCAGCCATTGGCGTACTGGCCGCTACAGCAGTAGCGATCGTTGTGAAATCGCGCGCACGGCGAGATACAGCCGACGAGCCTGCCGCCACGGTCGACGCGCAGGGCGTCCGGGCACTTCACCGTCGACGTGCAGCCGTGGCCTTGCTCGCAGCCGTACGCGGAGATCCGGTTCCGCGCCGGCGCGCGACCGTGTGCGACCGTGATGTACATCGGGAGGTTGGAGCCGTCCACCATCGACACGTCGTAGAAGTCGAGGTGGTCGAACGAGTCCATGTCGTACTCGGCGAGCGTGGCGGGGATCTGCCCCCATCCTCGGCACTGATAGAGACCGCCGCAGTCCCCGGTCAGGCAATGACCCCGGCCGCCCGCGTCGAAGCGACAGCCGGTCCGACCCCACAGCCGGGCGTTCCAGGAGTTCGAGACGGTGATCGAGATCGACGCGCCCGGAGGCAGCGTCCAACCCGTCCGACCCGATACCGAGCCCGGCCATGCGGCGGGCCAAATCGTCTCTCGCGTGTGATTCACGAGGACGATCGTGCGCGGAGCGCTGGGTACCGCCGCGGCCGACGCCCGCGCACCGGCGGCGACGCCCCCCAACGAAGTCAGGGCGAGCACGCCGGCCACGGCGAGCAGAACCACGATCCGGATGCTCCTCGGCACGAACGAGGAGCCTAGACCTATGACGCGAGTCCCCCGTCGCGATGGTCGAGGAGTCTCGACGCGAGGGCGGCTCGGCGTCGCTTGCTGTGCTCGCGGGCTCGGCTCACGGCCGACGCGATCGACAGGCCGTCCTCGAGGCAGTCGCGCAGCGCGAGTATCTCCGATTCGTTGTAGAGCCGTTCGAACGCACTCGATGTGGGGAAGCCGTACCTCCGGTCCCACTCGAGCAACGTCTCGGGGGCCACGTCGAGCAAGGACGCCGCGTCGACGATGCCGAGGGTGCGCAGTGGCCGCTCGGCCGCGAGAGACGGGCTGGCCTCGATATCGCCGTCCGTGAGCATCGCATCCGCCGAGGCCGTACGAGTTGCGTCATCGCTCCGCCTGGACACGTGACAGAGCGACACGACCAGCAGCAGGACGGCGATCCAGAGTCCGACCGCCACCGAGATGATGATTTCCAACCGCATGGACGCCTCCAGTCGGTGACTGGTGTCAACTTTTCCCTGGCGCCGCGTCAGGGGCACGCCCACCACCCGGGTCCCGTTCACTACGAAGCGCATTTATGAGACTTCCCGTCGTATGTGTGGATACCCACGAGGAGCGGTGCCTGCTCCTCGCCTGGACGGATGATCGACTTCGCCGCTCGGCGGCCTTATCCTCTCGCCCGACCCACAGCCAGCTGTCGAGGAGAGAGACATGCCGCCTACGCTCGAAGGACCCGATCAAAGAAGTCCGGCGTCCTTGACTCCGATCGGTGCGGTCGTTCGCGGGCTGGTCGCGGGCGCCGTCGGCACGGCGGCGATGGACGCGTTCTTGTTCGCCCGGTACCGGCGCGGCGGCGGGAAGAGCGGCGCCGAGGAGTGGGAGTTCTCGGCGGGCCTTTCGAGCTGGGACCAGGCCCCTGCGCCAGCGCAGGTCGGTAAGCGCCTCGTGGAGGGTCTGTTCGACATCAAGCTTCCGGCTTCGCGCGTGCCTTTGGTCAACAACGTCACGCACTGGGCGTTTGGCATCTTCGGCGGTGCGCAGTATGGCCTCGTGGCGGGGTCGCTCCCCACGCCTCGGATCCGTTACGGGCTGCCCTTCGGCGCGACGGTGTGGGCCTCGGGGTACGTTGTCCTGCCGGCGGCCAAGTTGTACGAGCCGATCTGGAAATACGACGCCAAGACGCTGGCCAACGATCTGAGCGCCCATCTCGTTTACGGGCTCGCCACGGCGACCGCGCTGCGCGTGCTCGCACCGTAGAGCACAGGCACAGGAGGAGAGCGATGGGCACCACGAACGCCGCCGACGGTTCGTTTCCGAGCCCGTACGAGATCGATACGCCACCGGGATGCGAGGGGTGGCAGGAGATCTATCCGTACCACGGCCTGTTCGACGAGCGGCGCCGCGACCAGGACGAGAATCGCTTCTGGTTCTGAAACTCGATGCATTTCCCGGAGCCGATGCCGGCGTTCGATGTGATCTGCATCGACTCGCCCTACCAGGCGATTGGCGTGTGGCAGAACCGCGTGTTCGCCGTCCCTCCGGCGATGGGCATCGACTGGCGGGTGATCAACGGCTACATCTACATCACCGGCAACCCGGTTACCGATCCGGCCAAGATCGCCGAGCGCGCCGAGTTCGGATCCGGGCGGCGGTCACCGATGTCGGCGGAGTGATGTCACACGCGGCGATCGTGTGCCGCGAGTACGGCCTGCCGGCGGTGGTCGGCACCGGCCGCGCAACGTCGACGATCAAGACCGGACAGAGGATCTCGGTCGACGGCATGGCCGGGAGGGTCGAGATCCTCGACGGCTGAGGACCCAACGGCAGATCGAGCTTGGGTCAGGCGCTGTGCAGTAACAGCGCAGAGATGCGACGGCCAACCGAACCGTCAGTCAGGAGATAGGTCACCGTGAGCCGGCTGATCTCATCCCCGTCGGCGCGCCGACGCGAAAACTCTCCGCGGTAGAGCGCCGACTTCGCGTTCAAAACGGTCACGTCAGATCTGAGTACGTCAGAGTGGTCGTACGCTCCGGCGCGCATCCTGTCGATCTGCTGCTGCGCGACCGCGATGACCTGATCCTCGGTGGTCAGGGCGATGAAGCCGTCGTCGGTAGCCGCCAACAGGGGAACGCCGTAGTAGGCAAGCAAGGAGCGAGCCTCGCTGTCGCCCCGGCCGCATGCCTCGAACACCGCGAGGTACTGGGCGAACCAGCGACTAACGTCGGTCGCGTCCACGCGCGCGATGTTACGTCAGGAGTGGTGCAGGTGGTGCACAACGCCGGTGGCGGTCCAGGCGGAGAAATCCGGGACTAACGCCAGGGCGAGGATCAGCCCTCCGACCACGGCACACGTGATCGCGATCCACCGGCCCGCTGTACCTGGAGCGGCTACGCGGGGCTCATCCTCTGGATCTCGCACGACGCCCAGATGCCGGGCCACGGCGGGCAGATGACCGAGGACGTGCAGCGTCATGAAGCCAACCCAGACGAAGAACGTCGCCTTGTGCAGGAGCAGCCACGGAGAGCTTTGGCCCGGTCCGACGAGGAGCAGGATGCCTCCTGTCGCCAACACGCCGAGCGTCGAGAGGATGACCATGGGTCCGATCGCGCGGAGAATGATCGGGGGCGCCCCCTTGCGACGGTACGCCGAGTTGCCAGTGTAGTAGCGGACGAAGCGGTATCCAGTGCTCGACAGCTTGAGCGCCACCGGCCCGAGCAGCAGCATTCCGACAAACAGGTGTACCCACACGAGCTGACGCAGATCGACGATCGTCACGCCGATCACCGCGAGCTGGACGAGCAGGATCATGCCGGTGACGGCCGTGAGCCGTTCGTTGCCGTCCGTCCCGCCGCCGCGGATCCGGTCCTTCGAAGCCGCCCGTGAGGCAGGCGCGGCCGCGCGCGGTCGCGATCGCTCGCGTGGCAGCGTAATTACATTTTCGTTCGTTCCCACGTTCATGCGGACAGAACGGAGCACCGCGCGCACGGCTTTGCCTCCGAAGAGGATTCTCATCGCCAGCCGAAGGGCCGCCGCGGCGGGTGTGACCAGGCGGATGTGGGCAGGCGGGTGTGGGTAGGCTGCGGCGATGCTTCATCCCACGCTTGTCAGGCGGTTCAACGTCCGGATTCCACTCGAGGACGGCGTAACGCTGGCCGCGGACCTGGTCCTCCCCGACGAATTGCCGGCGCCGGTCGTGGTGATGCGCACGCCGTACGGGCGCGGCGGCGAGATGGCGACCAAGCGAGCTGACGCGTTCGCCAAAGCGGGGTACTGCGCGTGCTGGGTCGATGTCCGCGGACGTGGCGATTCGGAGGGACTGTTCGAGCCATACCGCAACGACGGGCCCGACGGTGTGGATGTGATCGCGTGGGCGGCCGCCCAAGACTGGTGTGACGGCTCGGTCGCGACTTATGGCGGCAGTTACCCGGGCCGTATCCAGTGGCTGACCGCGCTACATGCCCCGCCTGCGCTGAAGGCGATGATCGTGCTGGTGACACCGTCGGATCCCTTTGTCGAGAACCCGACCGGCGTTCCGGGACCGATGCACGTTCACTGGTTCCGGATGACCGACGGCCACGCGCTGCAGTACACCGAGGCCGTCGACTGGATGGAGGTGTACCGCCACCGCCCGCTGGTGGAACTCGACGAGGCGGCCGGCTTTCGCTCGGCCCTGTGGCGAGAGGAATGTCACCACCAGACGCTCGACGCCTGGTGGGAGCCGCTGCGCTATCAGCACCGCATCACGGAAGTCGACGTGCCCGTGCTGCACATCTCCGGCTGGTATGACGACGAGGAGATCGGTACGCCGGCGAACTTCTCGGCCATGCACGCGGCCGGTCGGACGGGGCAGCGGCTGCTCATGGGTCCGTGGGGTCACCAAGTGAACAAGGGGACCACGCTCGGAGAGCTCGACTTCGGCCACGACTCGGTGATCGACATGGAAGCGGCCATGACCGGATTCCTCGACGAGGTGGTTCGCGGTCGGCCTCCAGCCGAGCCGCCGGCGCCCGCGCGGATCTTCCTCATGGGGGCGAACGAGTGGCTTGATCTCGCCGACTGGCCCGCCCCGGGGAGCGCTGAGCTGTCCTTGCATCTGGACAGCGACGGCCGCGCCAACTCGCGCTACGGCGATGGGCGCCTCACGGATGCTCCGCCACCTGCGGAGTCACCGGCGGACGAATGGGTGCACGATCCCGACCGCCCGGTTCCGTTCGTGACCGAGGCCTCCTCGGCCCAGATCGGTGGTCCGGACGACTACTCGGGGGTGGAGACCCGCGGTGACGTCCTCGTCTATACGAGCGAGCCGCTCACCGAGTCGCTCGACGTCGTCGGTGCGATCCGGCTCGTCGCGTTCGTGTCCACCTCGGCCGTCGACACTGACGTGACGGCCCGGCTGGTCGACCTGCACCCGAATGGCTTTGCCCAGCGCCTCTGTGACGGTGTGGTCAGGCTGCGCTACCGCTCCGGGCACGAGCGGGCGGAGCCTGTGCAGCCGGACGCCGTGTACGAGGTCGAGATCGTGATGTGGGATACGGCCCAGCGCTTCCTTCCCGGCCACTGCATCCGCTTGGATGTCGCCTCCTCCGCGCATCCCAAGTTCGCGGTGAATCTGGGGGCCGGCGGGGACGAGACCAGGGCCACCGCCGGCGTCGTCGCGCACAACCGGCTCTACCACGATCGCGCGCGTCCATCGCGCCTGATCCTCACGGTCTTGGGCGGCACGCCCGGCCGGTAAGCCGGGGCTATTCGCGCGCGAGCTCGCGCAGGTTGTTCTTGGCCACCTGGATGACCTGGTCTCCGCTCCCAGACAGGATGCTTCGCGTCGCCCACAGCGTGAACCCTTTGGCCTGGTCGAAGGTGATCTTCGGCGGGATCGAAAGCTCCTGCCGAACCGTCATGACCTCGATGACCGACGCTCCTTCGTGAGAGAGGCCTTCGCGTAGACCGTCTTCGAGCTCATCGGGGTGTTCGACCCGCACTCCATGGAGACCGACCGCGCGGCCGATCTCCGCGAAGCTCGGATTGTCGAGGTCGGTTCCCCAGTTGACGAAGCCGTCGGCGAGCATCTCGAGCTCGACGAACGAAAGCGCTCCGTTGTTGAGCACGACCACCTTGACCGGCAGGTGCTGTTGGCGGAGGGTCAGGAGCTCGCCCATCAGCATCGAAAGCCCGCCGTCGCCCGACAGCGACACGACCTGACGCCCGGGGTGCGAGGCCTGGATGCCGATCGCGAGCGGCAGCGCGTCGGCCATCGTCCCGTGGTTGAACGAGCCTTTCAGCCGTCGCTTGCCGTTCATGCGCAGGTAGCGCGCACCCCACACCGTTGGCGTCCCCACGTCCACCGTGAACACCGCGTCGTCCGCCGCGACCTTGTCCAGTGCGGCGACGGTCCGTTGAGGATGGATCGGGCCGCGATCGCCGTGGTTGTCCGCCAGCGCGTCGAGGCGCTTGCGCGCGCGTTCGTAGTGCGCCCGCATCCGCTCCAGGTGCGCCCCGTCGCGCGAGCTGGAGAGATGCGGCATCAGCGCCTGGATCGTGTCCTTCACCGTGCCGACGAGCGCAACGTCGACCGGCGTGCGGCGGCCGATGTGCTCGCCGCGGATGTCGACCTGGACGATCTTCGCGTCGTCCGGGTAGAAGTCCCGGTAGGGAAAGTCCGTCCCGAGCATGAGCAGCGCATTGCAGTGCTCCATCGCCCGGTAGCCGGACGAGTATCCGATCAACCCCGTCATTCCCACGTCGTACGGGTTGTCGTACTCGACGAACTCCTTGCCGCGCATGGCGTGAACGATCGGCGCCTTCAAGGCACCGGCAACTGCCATGAGATCGTCGTGCGCGCCCTCGCACCCGGCGCCGGCCAGGATCGTGACGGCGTCGGCCCCGTTCAGGACCTCCGCGGCGGCCATCAATTGATCGTCGGTCGGCCGGACGATCGACGAGGTCCGGCGGATCACGCGTGCCCGCCCGCCGTCCGGCGCGGGAGCCGTGAACACCTCGCCCGGAACCACGATGACTGCCACCCCACTGCGTTCGATGGCGAAACGCATGGCGATCTCGAGCATCCTCGGCATCTGTTCGGGCACGCTGGCCAGCTCCGCGTAGACGCTGCACTCCCGGAACAACTCCTGCGGATGGGTCTCCTGGAAATAGCTTCCGCCGATCTCCACGCGCGGGATCTGCGCCGCGATGGCCAGCACGGGAACGCGACTGCCGCCCGCGTCGAACAGGCCGTTGATGAGATGGAGATTCCCGGGCCCGCAACTCGCGGCACACACCGCCAGCTCGCCGGTCATCGCCGCCTCGCCGGCAGCCGCAAAGGCGGCGGCCTCCTCGTGCCGGACATGCTCCCAGACGATGTCGCCATCGCGCCTGAGCGCGTCGGTGAAGCCGTTGACCGAATCCCCCGGCAGCCCGTACACCCGGCGCACGCCGGACGCTTTCAGTGTCGCCACCATCACGTCGGCAACCGTGTCAGCCACAACGGCTCCTTTCCTTCGGCGTGGAAAACGCGAGCGCACGCGCGGACCGCCGACGGGACTCCGTGACGTTCCGCGCTCCGCGCCGATCAGTATCTCCGATGGCCGGCGCGTCGTGTTGTTTTCGCCGGTTGGCGAAGATCGAGCGGACCTAGTCGCTCAGCCTTTCGACGAGGAGAGGATCTGGCCGTGGAGGTCGAGTAGCCGGGGAACGTCACCGGCGTCGACGCGTCCCATCCCGCATTCGGTGCAGATACCCCAGTGGCGAGCGCCCCCCGGGGAGTTGATCAGGACGGCGTCGATGTTCTCGATTTGCTCGGCGGTCGCCCCCGGCGCCTGGTCATCGGGGTGGTAGGGCACGAGTGCGAAGTAGAGCTCGGTCTCAGGGGCAGTCTTCAGGCCGCCGAGCGGTTCGAAGTAGGCGATGTCGCTCCGGCCTTGCGGCACCGTGAAGGACACGAAGTTGAGCGCTCGCTTCGCCGCGGACGTCACCGCGTTGACGAGGTCGACCTGCATCTGAAGCGACTCGGGCTGCTTGAAGTGCTGGTGGCCGTAGTCGCCGTAACAGAGATGCATGCCGACCGGCACGTCCGTGGGTACCTGCTCGAGGCAGCGGACGAGTCCTGGCGCGATTTGCTCGACCGGCACCTTTGGCCCCATGGCTCCTTCCAATGCGCCGAACTCGACCGCGACGTCCCACTGGACGGCGATCCGGTCGTGCGGTAGCCGCTCGAGCGCGGTGTCGAGGTCGGCGAACAAGGCCTGCTCGTAGGAGGGGGCGACCGTGGCCATGTCGTCCGGCGCGATCGTTCCCGCAATCGAGGCCAACGGGGTCGGATACTGCATCTGGAAGCGCACGTCGCCAGGGATCGTGCCCTCGTTCTGTAGCCGGTCGAACGTCGCGAACGACTCGGTATAGGCATCGGCGTAGCCGAGGTTGGGCCAGTTGATCATCTCGGCGGACGCGCCCTCGGTGAGGCGCATCTGAGGCATCGGCGGCGCGTCCGGCGCGGTCTCGTAGGCCTGCCCGACCGACACCGTCTCGAACTCCGGCATGGCCTCGAATTTCCGGGTCTGGAAGTTGATCCAGTAGTTGCGGTCTCCCGGCTCCCCATCGGTCATGCGCCGGACGCCCTGGGGGACGCGGGAGCTGATCTCCCTCATCACGGTCTCCGCGTCGGGCAGATTGACCGAACCGTTGAAATGAACAGCAGTCGGTGGCATCGCGATCCTCTCGGTCGTTTCCTCGCTCTGCCGCGTCATATCACGCTCGACGACGCCGGGGCTCCCTGAAGATCGGCTGAAGCATCGCCGCGCTTCAGCTTGCTCTCAGGTTCGCGCACGATCCTGACCCTGTCCCCATGACGCCGCGCTCCGCCGCCATCGTCGTCGTGACGGCCGGTCTCGCCCTGGCCGCGGCGGCGTGCGGCGCCGGTGGGTCGTCAAGCACCTCCGCGAGGGCGGCGTCGCAGAACGGGGCGCTCGCCTTCTCCCGCTGTATGCGCTCACACGGTGTGTCGAGCTTCCCCGATCCCGACAGCAGCGGGAACGTCCCAAAGGTCCAGGTGATCCCGCTCGCCGGCAGTCCCCAGTTCCAGCCGGCCCAGAGAGCCTGCCAGCACCTGCTCCCGCAGACGACCGCCCCCACCTCGACCCACGCCGAGGTGGAGGCTGCTCTGCGCGGCATGGTCAGATTCGCCGCGTGCATGCACTCCCACGGGGTGCAGAACTGGCCCGATCCCACCGTCGACCGCGACCACCCTGACGATCCGCGACCCGTGTTCGATCTGCACAGCGCGGTTGACCCGATGGCGCCGCAGATCAGTACCGACATCCACGACTGCCAGCCCCTGATGCCGGGGGCCACCAGTCCGTACTTCTGCAGCCGGATCCTCGCCGAGCACATCCCCGGTAGTCCTCCCGGCGCGGAGGCGTGCGGTGGCGGGTCGCCGGCGGTGCCCTAGATTTCGGGCGCAGGCCGCTTCCGACCATCATCCGGAGGAGATCCATGCTTGCCCTGCGCCCGAACTGTGAGCTGTGCGATGTCGATCTTCCGCCCGACTCGGCGGACGCGCGGATCTGCACCTATGAATGCACCTTCTGCGTCGAATGCGTTGAGAACGTGCTGCGGAACGTCTGCCCCAACTGTGGAGGAAACCTAGTGGCCCGGCCGATCCGGCCGCGGCGCGCGTGGCGTCCTGGTGCCGGTCTCGAGCACGATCCAGCCGACACCGAGCGCAGAAGCGTGCGGTACACGCTCGAGGAGGTCTCGCGGCTCAGCGAGGAACTGCGAGACGTTCCGCCAGAGCAACGCTGACGCGCGCCCGCGCGACTCCGTGAGGCCGGTAGCCTCGACGGCGAAATGTCGGTCTCCGTCGCTCTTGGGCTGATCCTTGCGCTGCTCACCGCGTTCGGTTCGGTGGCCGGCTTCCTGTACAAGTTCGAGGGCGCGCGCAGCGCGCCAGCGGTCGAGTTGCGCAGGCCTATTCACAGCACGATCCTGCTATTCCACTCGCGCGTCTATTTGCTGGGGATCGCGATCGGGCTGAGCTCGTGGCTGCTGCACGTCGGCGCGCTCGCACTGGCGCCCATCTCGCTCGCGCAGGCGACAGTGGCGGGAGGCTTGGTGTTGCTCACCGTAGCCGCCAATCAGCTGTTCGGCATCGAGGTCACGCGTCGCGAGTGGATCGGCGTCACGCTGATGGCGGCCGGGCTCGCCGCGCTGGCCGCCACGCTTGACGGCGACGCTCGCAGCGCCCATTCTCACTACGCGGCCGGCACGCTCACCGTGTACCTGCTCGCGACCGCCGGCGGCGGGCTGCTAGTGACGGCGCTGTTCTCGCGTCGCGCGAGCGCCCTGGCAGTGGCGGCCGGGCTTGAGTGGGCCGCTTCGGACACCTCGATCAAAGCCCTCAGCGGGCACCTCCACACGCTCGGCGCGGGCGTGGTGGTGCAGCCGTTGGCGCTGGTCATCTTCCTCGCCTCAATGGTGGGACTGTTGATCTCGGCTCGCAGCCTCCAGCTCGGGGAGGCAGTGCCGATGATCGCGCTGACCAGCGTGGCCGCGAACCTGACCACGATCGCCGCCGGACCCATCGTGTTCGGTGAGCCGTTGCCCGCCGGACAGTTGGCGCTGGTCGTGCGGCTCTCAGCGTTCGCGTTGGTAGTGGTCGCTGCCGCGCTCACGCCGCCCCCGATGCGCACCCCCGTCGAGACTTAGAGGATGTTGTGGCGTGGCGGTCCAGCTGGCGAGGAGGTCGAGGGCCTGCTCGGAGCGGCTGCCGGGTTCGGCGGTGAAGATCGCGAGACGTAGTCCGTTGTCGGCTGCGAGCTCCATCACCTCGTAGCCGAGTTCAAGCTCGCCGACAACGGGATGGTGCAGGCGCTTGCTGCCAGTCTGGTGATAGCGGACGTTGTGGGCGGCCCACCAGGTGCGGAAAGCGTCGCTGCGGGTCGATAGTTCGCCGACGAGGTCGGAAAGGGCGCGGTCGAAGGGATTGCGCCCGGCCATCGAGCGCAGGCTTGCCACGAGATCTTTGGCCGTCTTCTCCCAGTCGAGGAAGAACTCCTGGGCGGCGGGGTCGAGGAAGGTGAAGCGGGCGCTGTTGGGTGGCTGCTCCGGGCTCTCGAACAGCGGCGCGTAAAGGGCGCGGCCGAGTTCGTTGGCGGCCAGGTAGTCGCTGCGCATGTTGCTCACGGTCGCCGGCGCGGTGATGCTGTCGAGGATGCGCTGCAGTACCGGTCGGACGCGCTGCGAACTCGAGCCGCCCGCCCGCCGGCGCCGCGCAGGGATCGGACCGGCGGCGCGGGCGAGGTCGAACAGATGGGCGCGCTCGGCATCGTCGAGCCGTAGCGCGTCGGCGAGCGCCTCGAGGACGGCATCCGAGGCCCCGGTGGCGTTCCCGCGCTCCAGGCGCCTGTAGTACTCGACGCTCACACCGGCCAGGGAAGCGACCTCCTCGCGCCGCAGCCCGGGGACACGTCGCTGGCCATAGGTCGGCAGGCCAGCCTGCTCGGGCGTGATCTTCGCGCGCCTGGAGGTCAAAAACTGCGAGAGCTCGGTCGCAGCGTCCACGCTTTGCACTTTACGCCGGGCTGGCCAGCCCCGGGGTGCCCTGTCGGTACCCCTTTGACAGGGCCTCTCAGCTCTCGCTGATCGGTGCAACAGTGAAGCCAGCCCGCACAGCTTCGAAGCGAAATCGAGGAGATCACCGTGAGCACTGAGAACACCACCGGCCGCGTTGCGGTCATTACCGGCGCCTCGTCGGGTATTGGCGAGGCGACCGCCAGAGCGCTGGCGGCCGACGGTCATCGGGTCGTGCTTCTGGCCCGTCGGGTTGAGCGGATCGAGGCGCTGGCCGCCGAGCTCGGCAAGACCACGACCGCGATCGCGATAGAGGCTGACGTGACCGACCGCGACTCTCTGCTCGCTGCCGCCGAGCGCGTGCAGAGCGACCTCGGCGTTGTTGACATCCTCGTCAACAACGCCGGCATGATGCTCCTCGGGCCGTTCTCGGCCGCTCAGCACGAGGACTACGAGCCGATGATCGAGACCAACCTGCTCGGGGCGATCACCACTACCGAGGTGTTCCTCGATCAGTTGCGCGACGGAGGCGGAGATTTGATCAACATCTCCTCGGTCGCTGGACGGACCGCGCGTCCGGGCAACGCGGTGTACGCCGCCACCAAATGGGGGATGAACGGCTTCTCAGAGGCGCTGCGTCAAGAACTGCACCCCGACGTCCGCGTCATGCTGATCGAGCCCGGTGCGGTCGCCACGGAGCTGACCGACCACATCACCCATCCCGGAACCAAGCAGGCCGCCGAGCAGATGTACGCGCAAACGGCGATCACCGCCGAGGACATCGCCGAGATCATCGCCTTTGCCGTCTCCCGACCGCGGCGAGTGACGCTCAACGAAATCCTCGTCCGGCCGACGGCCCAGGTGGGCTGACCCGATGGAAACAGTCATCCTCAATAACGACGTCACGATGCCCACCCTCGGCCTCGGCGTATTCCAGACGCCCCCCGAGGAGACCCGGGACGCGGTTCGCGCCGCAATCGACGCGGGTTATCGGCATATCGACACCGCCGCTGCGTACGGGAACGAGCGCGAAGTCGGCGAGGCGGTTCACGCCGCCGAGCTGGACCGGTCCGAGGTCTTCCTGGAGACGAAGATCTGGATCAGCGACTACGGCTACGAGCAGACGCTGCACGGCTTCGAGAAGAGCGCCGGAAAGCTCGGCGTCGATCAGATCGACCTGCTCATCCTGCACCAGCCTTTGCCCTCAGCGTTCGACCGGACACTGGAGGCCTACCGTGCCCTTGAGACCCTGCTCGCTGACGGCAAGGTCCGCGCGATCGGGGTCAGCAACTTCATGGTCGAGCACCTCACCACGCTGCTCGATCACGCGACCGTGGTGCCGGCGGTCAACCAGATCGAATGCCACCCGTACTTCCAGCAGCGAGACGTGCAGGACTTCAACGCCGCGCACGGGATCCTCACGCAGGCCTGGTCACCAATCGGCGGCATCACCTTCTACCGCGACGGCACCCACGGCAGCACCCTTGATGACCCGGTCATCGGAGACATCGCCAGGGCCCACGGCAAGACCCCGGCCTAGGTGATGCTGCGCTGGGGCCTGCAGCACGGACGCTCGGTCATTCCCAAGTCCACCAAGCCCAGCCGCATCGCTGAGAACCTCGACGTGTTCGACTTCGAACTGTCCGCCGAGCAGATGACCGC
>DATBYI010000570.1:0-2106 GCA_036513815.1 Solirubrobacteraceae bacterium | reverse complement strand
CGTCCGAGGCGCCGTTCGTCGTCGCCACCCGCGACTGGCATCCGCCCGACCACGGCTCGTTCGCCGAGCAGGGCGGTCCGTGGCCAGAGCACTGCGTCTCGGGCACCCCCGGGGCGGAGCTTCACCCCCTAATCGACCAGGACCAGATCGATCTGGTCCTCGACAAGGGGCAGTCGCGCGAAAGCGAGGGGTACTCGGCATTCGAGGGCACAGGGCTCGAGGCGCTGCTGCGATCGCGTGGCGTAGACACCATCGACGTCGCCGGTCTCGCGCTGGACTATTGCGTACGCGCGACCGCGCTGGACGCGAAACGAGCCGGCTTCGACGTGGTCGTCCATACCGGCGCCACCCGAGCGGTGGACGTCGAGCCCGGTGACGGGAACCGTGCGGTGGAGGAGCTGCGAGGGGCGGGCGTGTCGGTCGTGGACTGACCGCAGTCAGTCTTCGAGCGGGTTGAAGAGCAGCCCCGTGGGGACCTTGGGGAAGAAGTAGGTCGACTTCGGGGGCATGCTCTCGCCGGCCGCGGCGACGGCGCGCACCTGCTCGATCGGGGTCGCCGCGACGAAGAAGGCGGCGTCGTAGTCGCCCGTGATCACGGCGTCGAGTGCCTCGTCGAAGTTCCGGGCGTAGCCGAGCCCGTTGAGATGGTCGATGTCGTCGTCGCTCATGCCGAGGGCTCCCTTGAGGATCAGCGCTTCGAGCACGGCGGTGTCCAGGCGCCGGTAGGGCTCGGCGTGGTCGGCCAGCGCCGCGTCCGCGATCGACTGGTCCTTGAGCGTGAGCATCATGGGCTGACGGAAGTGGGCGTCGATGTAGCCCATCGAGACCGGCTGTCCGTACACCGGCGCGAGCTCCGCGGTGCTCTCGAGCCGGCGGACGTCGAAGTCGCGCCGGAGGGCGTCGGCCAGCGCCTCCTGTTGCTCGGGGCGGAGGTCGCGCAGCAGCCGGTGAGTCGGGAACACGGTCAGCCCCGGATCCTCGAGCGATACCAGGCACATCAGGACATACCGCTGCGGGCCCTCGCCACCGACCTCCTCGGCGTACACCCGGGCCGTCTCGTAACGGTGGTGGCCGTCGGCGATCAGCAGCTCGGTGTTCTCGAGCGCCCCGGTGATCGTGGTGACCGCGGTTGGGTCCCCGAGCCGCCACATGCGGTTGACCGTGCCGTCGTCGTCGGTCGCGGTGCCCCATGGGTGACCGGCGGCGCTGGCTTGCTCGAGGGCGCTCGAGACCATTCCCGTGGCGTCGTCGAACAGCGAGAAGATGGGGGAGAGGTTGGCCTTCGTGGCGCGGGTGAGCCGGAGCCGGTCCTCCTTCGGGCCGGGATGCGTGCGTTCATGCGGACGGATCCGGCCGGCGCCGTACTCCTCGACGCGCACGCGCGCGAGGAAGCCGCGCCGCGTTTGGAAGCGGCCGTCGGGGCCGGTGTAGGTCTGCTCGAGCGCCCACAGCGCCGGTTGCGCGTCGCGGACGATCACGCCGTCGTCTTCCCACGCGGCCAGCTGCTTTGCCGCCGTCTCGTACGGATGGTCGCCGACGGGCAGATCGATCCGCACCACGTTGTAAGGCGATCTCGCCTCGAGCTCGGCGCGCTGGTCGGCGTCGATCACGTCGTAGGGCGGGGCGACGACGTCCTGGAGACCCCCGGTGCGTTCGAGGTCGTAGTGGAGCGCGCGCAGCGGTTCGACATCGGCCATGCCGGCGCCTGAGGCTACTCGACGGTGGTGATGGAGGGCCGCCGGCCGGGCCGACCCGACCGGCCCCGACCCGGCCCGGCCCGAGGACTTGGCCGGGGCCCTAAACTCGGCCGTCACCCTCGGGGCGTAGCGCAGCCTGGTTAGCGCGCAAGCTTTGGGTGCTTGAGGTCCCCGGTTCGAATCCGGGCGCCCCGATCCCTCCGGACCTTGCGCATCGGCCGTACTGTTTCCGGTACCCGGCCCCCGTAGCTCAGCTGGATAGAGCGATGGCCTTCTAAGCCATGGGTCGCAGGTTCGAGTCCTGCCGGGGGCGTATTCGGAATGTGGTCAGCCTAGGTTGGCGACGGTCACGCGCAGCCGGTCGAGCGCGGCGCGGGACAGGTCCGCCAGATCTTGGTCTTCGTCGGTC
>DATBYI010000569.1:0-17383 GCA_036513815.1 Solirubrobacteraceae bacterium | reverse complement strand
TCGGCGAGCAGCCCCTCGGCGTGTAGCGCCAGGGCGACGTCGAGGTGCCCCGTGTCGTAGACCTCGAGCTCCGGCTTGACGCCCAGCTCGCGCATCCGCACGGCGAGGCGGCGCACGCCGTCGGGCGGGTTGAGGAACTCGCCGGCTCCGAAGGTCATCGAGCAGACGTTGAGCGTCGCCATCGCCGGGCGGGTCTCGATCAGCCGACTGCGCTCTTCGAAGGGCACGCCGAGTCCGACGCCGGTGGACAGCTGGATCAGCACGGGACACGCCTCCGAGATCAGCCCGACCACGCGTCGTGCGACGTCGAGGTCGGCGGTCGGCAGACCGTTTGCGTCACGCAAGTGCACATGCACGACCGTGGCTCCCGCCTCCCAGGCCGAGCGCGCCTCGGAGGCGATCTCCTCGGGCGCGGTCGGCAGGGCCGGGTTGTCCTGCTTCGTGGCGATCGGGCCGGTGAGGGCCGCGGTGAGAACGGCGGCCGCGCTCTGTCTCGGGGCCGTGTCAGGCATCGAAGATCGCGACCACTCGCGCGGGGGCGGCGCTCGCCCGGGCGAGCGGCAACGGCAGGCAGGAGACCGTGAATCCGAGCGGTGGAAGCTGGTGGAGGTTGACGAGGCGCTCGATCTGCGAGTAGGCGAGGTTGGCCTGATGCGCCTCCCAGAAGATCCCGGTCTCCCGGCGTTCCAGGGCATCGGCCGCCTGCATGTGGAGCGGTCGATCCCAGCCCCATGCGTCGATCCCCATCACCTGGATCCCCCGGTCGTAGAGCCACTGGGTTGCGGCCCGGCTTACGCCCGGTCCCCGGGTGATGTAGTCGGGCTGGCCGTAGAACTGGTCGCAGCCGGTATGCATCAGGACGATCTCACCGGGGGCGAGCTGATGGTCGATCGCCGACAGGCAAGACTCGAGGTCCGAGACCTCGATCACCTCGCCGTCGGCCCGGCCGGTCACGTCGAAGACGACGCCGGGGCCGATGAACATCTCGAGCGGGAGCTCGTCGATCGTCTGAGCCGGCCGGCCCTCGACCGTCGAGTTGTAGTGGTAGGGGGCGTCGACGTGCGTGGCGTTGTGCGTACCGAGCGTGACCGTCTCCCGCGTCCAGCCTTCACCGTCGCGCAGAAGCTCCCGCGGAACTCCGAACAGCTGCTCGATCTCGGCGGCGCCCGCGGCGTGGTCGAAGTACTCGATCCCGTTGCGCTGAAACGCGGGAGTCCCCTCGGGGCTGGGCTCGATCCGCGCGCTGAGGTCGATCACCCTCATCCGCCGATCACCTCCGCACCGGCGACGGCAGCCGGGTAGCCGACCACGCTCTCGGCGCGGCACCGGTTGCGTTGCTCGCCGAGGCCCTCGATCCGTCCGACGACCTCGTCGCCGGGCTGGAGGAACACTCCGTGGTGTGCGCCGTTGCCGGCGGGCGAGCCGGTCAGCACCAGGTCCCCTGGCACCAGTTGAGTGATCGTCGAGAGGTACTCGATCAGGGCGGCGACGTCGAACAGCATGTCCGCCGTGGTGGCGTCCTGCATCGTGCGTCCGTTGACGCTCAATTCCATCCGGAGGTTGGTCGGATCGGACACGTGCGCCGCCGGAACGAGCAGCGGTCCGAGCGGCAAAAAGGTGGGCGGATTCTTGGCCGCGAGCCAGTCGATGCCGCCGGGCACGTCAGGCCGGCTGAGACGGTCACGTAGCGTCAGATCGTTGGCGATCATGTAGCCCGCGACACTCTCCATCGCCTCGCGCCGGTCGACGCGACGCGTACGGCGCCCGATCACCGCCACGAGCTCGAGCTCCCAGTCCGCCTGCTCGCTGTCAGGTGGAAGCACGATCTCGTCGCGGGCGCCGATGACCGCGTTCGCGCTCCCCTGAAAAACGAAAGGTGCGCCGGTGCGCGCGCGCTCGTCGAGCGCCCGCCGGGCCTCCGCACGGCGCTCGTCGCTGACTCCGTCCGAGCTGTCGTGACGGCGTTCGGCCCCGGCCAGCAACTCGAGCACGTGCTGGCGGTAGTTGGCGCCGGCCTGGAAGATCTGGCCCGGGGGCGCCACGGGAGCAAGCGGTCGGAGGTCGCCGAGTGTGAACGGCGCCTTGTCGTCCCGGCAGCGATCCGCCTGGCGCTGGAGGTCGTCGAAGTCCTCGTCCCACCGCTCGAGCAGCTCGCGTATCGAGCGCGACGGCGAAAGCGGAAAAACGCCGTCGCCGAGCACGATCGCCGCGAACTTCGCGCCCGCTTGATTGATGAACGTACCGAGGGCGAACGGACGGCCAGACGGCGATGGCATTGGCTCAGCTTACAGGATTGACGCCAATCATGCTGATTGGATACAGTATTGGCCAATCGAGAGAGGAGAAACGGATGCCCAGCCGCCTGATCGCCCATCTGGCCCACGTCGAGGTGCTGTCGCCCAAGCCTGCGGACTCGGTCGCCTTCTACACGGAGGTTCTGGGCCTCGAGCGATCCGGAGAGGAGGGGACCTCGACCTACCTTCGGGGATGGGGTGAGTGGGATCACCACAGCCTGGTCGTGACGGAGGCAGAGGCCCCGGGACTGGGACACATCGGGTGGCGGATGCTCAGTCCCGAGCATCTCGATCAGGCGGTCGCCCGCGTCCAGGAGCGGGGCGTCGACGGCGAATGGGTCGACGGCTCGGTCGGGCACGGCCCCGCGTTTCGCTTCCGTGGCCCCGGCGGCCACCAGCACGAGCTCCTCTGGGAGACCGAGCGCTACGTCCCTCCGCCGGAGCTCGTCTCGCCGTACCCCAACCGGCCACAGGCGTATCGGCCGCGGGGCATCGCTCCCCGTCAGCTCGACCACGTCACGGTGATGACCGGCGACCCGCTCGCCGATGCCTACTGGTACCGCGACACGCTCGGGTACGTGTTCACGGAGTACACCGTCCTCGACGAGGCGGAGATCCCCGTCTTCTCGATGCTCACCAACAACGAGAAGTCACACGACCTCGGGCTCGTGATCGACCAGTCCGCCATGCCGGGGCGGTTGCATCACGTCTCGTACTGGGTCGACAGCCGCGACGAGCTGCTCCGCGCCGCCGACATCCTGATGAACTGCGACGCGGGAGTGGAGTTCGGCCCGGGCCGGCACGGCATGGGGGAGCAGGATTACCTCTACACGCGCGAGCCCGGTGGCGTGCGCGTCGAGGTGAACACAGGTGGATATCGCCTCTACCGCCCCGACTGGGAGACGCTGAGGTGGACCCCGTCGCAAGGGTCGAACGTCTTCTATCGCAATCTGCCGATGCCGGACACGATGATGGAGGGCGCACCGCACGTCGACTTCTCCGCGCCAGAGGACGGCACGGCCAACCCCTGGCAGGCCGCGAGCGTCCATTAGCGGGCGCGCTCGTCAGTCTCAGGGGCCGCGGAGCGCGATCTCGGAACCCGGGGCGGTGAGCGCGAGCGTGGCCCGCAGCCGGCTCGGGGGGTAGGCCGGATCGAGCCCGGCGAAGATGAGTCGGGCCGTGTGCGCGTAGTGCTCGGCGAGCCTGCGAGCGGTGAGCTCGGGGTCGCCGGCGGCCGCGGCGTCGCGGATCGCTCGATGCTCCGTGGATCGCACATCCCAATCCTGGTCGTTCGCGGCGCCATAGGCCATCCGGTAGCGCTCGGCGTGGTCGAACAGGGCGGCGATCTCGGTCTGGCCGCGGGCCCCCGCCGCGGCGGTCAGGTGGAAGTGAAACGCCCGGTGGGGCTCACGGAGACCGACGGCGTCGCGCGCCTCCATGAAGTACTCCATCTGGGCGATGTATCCGTCGAGCTCGGCGAAATCCGCAGACTTGAGTGTCGGGACGGTCAGGGTCACCGCGACGGTCTCGAGGGCGATCCGCATCACGTACAGCTCCTCGGCGTCGGTGTTCGAGAGCCCGGCGATCTGGACGCGCCGGTTGGGAGCGCTCACGATCAGTCCTTCGCTCTCGAGCATGCGGAGCGCCTCGCGGAGGGGAGTGCGTCCGATCCCGAACCGCTCGCCCAGGGCGGCCTGGGACATCACGCTCCCAGCCGGAATCGCGCCCGACAGGATGTCCGCCCGGAGCAGGCGCTCGCTGTGGGCGACGTTCTGGCCGTCCCGGGAGACGACCCGGGTTCGCTTGGCGGGCATCGACGAAGATTAAGCCGCGCGCGGTCGTCCTCGCCCGGTGGCGGCACTCGTGCCACCGCGGGCGCGAGGACTAGAACGGCTCGGCCAGCGCTGCCCAGCTCGTGCCGGAGAGTCCCCCGGGGTCGGCCTCGGGATCGTCGGGATGCTGCTCCCAGACGCCGAGCTGGATGGAGTTGTCGACGACCATCTTGCAGCGATCGAAGCGACGCTCCTCGAACCTCGTGAGGGCGTCCTGCACCGTGTCCGACGAGCTCAGCTCCTCGGCCAGCACGACGGAGTCTTCGACCGCCAGACCGGCCCCCATCGCGAGCTGCGGCGTGGAAGCGTGAACCGCGTCGCCGATCAGCACCACACGCCCCTTGTGCCAAGGAAGCGGCACGAGCAGAGCCTGAAGCGGACGGCAGTCGACCGTTTCCGGATCCGTGATCCGCTCGCGGATCTCGGCCACCGGGCCTGAGAACTCGGTCAGGAGCTCGCGCAGCAACGCAGGCCACTCCTCGCGCGGCGGACGCGTCGTGGCCGGGTCGTTGTCGGCTAGGAACAGGTACGCGTGTGAGGCGGACACCGCGTTGATCCCTGCCTTGTTCTTCGGGCCGTAGAACATCGCCAGCTCGGTGTAATCGACGGGCCTCGGCACGACCGCACGCCACACGAGCTGTCCGGTGAAGTAAGGGTGGTACTCGTCGCCGAAGATCAGCTCACGAACGCGGGAATGCACCCCGTCGGCGCCGATCACGAGGTCATACTCGCGCCGCTCGCCATCGTCGAGCGTCACTTCCACACCATCGTCGCGTTGATCGAGAGCCGTGATGGTGCTGCCGAGTCGGACGGGCGTGCCCTCCGCTTCGGCCGCCTGAACGAGCATTTCGTGCAGCGACGGCCGCATGATGCCGCTCATCGATGGCAGCTCGGGGCCGGCGATTCTCGGAACCGGAACGCCCTCGAGCTTTACGCCCACGGCGTCATAGATCCCCACCTCATCACCGCCGGCGCCGCGCTCGACGCAGGCTTCAGCCAGGTCGAGCGACTTCAGCGCACGGAGCGTGGCGCCCATCATCGTGACGCCTGAACCGAGCACGGTCCAGTCCTGCTTGACCTCCAGGATCTCGGCGTCGACTCCGGCGCGTCGCAGAGCGATTGCCGCCGTCAAGCCGGCCGTTCCGCCTCCGACGATAAGAGCACTGTCGACTACGGTCATTTTTCCTCTCCCGGTTCGCCCTTACGCCCGTCGGCGACGCGTGGGCGGCGGCGACCGCCGACGTGTCCCGCATGGGTTGCCGATGTTTGCGACGATACCAGAATTGGACACAGTTTGCGTTTAGGATGTACATTGCCCTAAGACACAGATCGGCACTATTGGCTTAGAAACGCATTCGTGACCACAAACCAGTCAACGCCTCAGCTATGACTAGGATTACCTCGACTCTCAGCCCATGACCGACGTTCCGCGCTCCCGAGACGGCCAGGACGTTGCCATCGCGTACCAGAGCTTTCGCGAGGCGATCCTCCAGGGCGACATCCCTCCCGGGGAGATCATGACCCAGCAGCAGGTCGCCGAGCGCCTGGGCATCAGCCGGACGCCGTTGCGCGAGGCGATCCGGATCCTCCAGCACGAAGGTCTGCTCAACGCCGAGCCTCACCGGCGGTTGCAGGTGGCCGAGTTCTCGATTGACGACGTGGAGACCGTGTACGTGATGCGCGTGCTCCTCGAGTGCACGGCCGTCCGGATCACGGTGCCCACCCTTCAGCTCAAGGACATCGCGGAGATGAAGGGCTTCATGGCGCAGATGGCCCACTACGCCGAGCAGCTTGAGGCGGTTCGCGAGTGGGAGGTGCCCCACCGCGCCTATCACGCTGTGCTCGTCTCCGGGGCCGGCGGTCCGATGCAGACGCTGATCCGGCAGCTTTCCGACCACGCGGAGCGCTACCGCCGGGCGTACCTCGCCTCGGCTCCGTCTCCGTACGCGATCTCCGCCGCCGAGCACGCCGCGATCCTCGACGCCGCCGGCGAGCACGACCCGGACGAAACGGCATCGCTGCTGGCGGCCCACTACCTGCGCACGGCGACGAGCGTCATCCGCGCCGTCGATCCGACTCGTGATGCTGAGCAGGTGCGTCTCGCCGTCGCCCTAGTCGGCGATCGCCGCCTGGCCTGACGACCGTCAATCCCAGGCGGCCCCGGCCTACCACGCGGCGCGAGCCCCAATTCGTCCTTCTCTCGCCGGGGGAGCGGATCTAATCCAACAACCAGCCCTGCGTTGTAATCGGGTCTCGCATCCTATTCTTATTTGACAGCCAGGCGACCGTTTGGATACAGTCAGTGCCCCTGGAGGCAAGCCACGAGACGGAGCAGGGCGTCGGGTGGCGGAGAGGACACGGGATGAGAGTCGTTTCGTACAAGGTCGACGGAGGGCCGTTCCGCGCCGGCGTGCTGGTGGCGGACGACCGGATCCTCGACGTCGCCACAGCACTGCAGGACGCGGGCGTGCCCGAGGCGAGGCGCGCGCGCGATACGCGCGAGTTCCTCGCCCTCGGAGAGCCGGCCTGGGAGTGCCTCGGCGATGCGGTCGCGTCGGCTTCCGGCAATGGCACGGTCGAACTCGGGCGAGTCCAACTTGGTCCTCCGGTGGCCACCCCGGAGAAGATCATCTGCCTCGGACTGAACTACCGAGACCACGCCGAGGAGACCGGTATGGCGATCCCGTCGTCGCCGATCGTGTTCGCGAAGTTCCCGAACTCCCTCGTCGGGCCGCAGGACGCGATTGTCGTCCCCGAGGTGCTGGGGGACGAAGTCGACTACGAGGCCGAGCTCGCCGTGGTGTTCGGGCGGCCGTGTCGTGACGTCGACGCCGCCGAGGCGCTCGACTACCTCGCCGGGGTCATGGCCTTCAACGACGTCAGCGCACGGGAGCACCAGATGCGCACCAGCCAGTGGATGCTCGGAAAGGCAATCGACACCTTCGCCCCGTGCGGACCGGCGCTCGTCTCCATGGACGAGATCCATGACATCCAGAACCTGGACGTGATCGCACGCGTCAACGGTGAGACGGTGCAGTCGGGGAACACGGCGTCGATGATCTTCGGGATCGCGGAGACGATCGCGTTCCTCTCGAAGCTGATGACGTTCGTGCCGGGGGACGTGATCGCTACGGGAACGCCGGCCGGCGTCGGGATGGGCCGGACTCCTCCGCTGACGCTCCATCCCGGCGATCTCGTCGAGGTGGAAATCGGGGGCGTCGGCGTCCTGCGCAATCCGGTCGTCGCGCAGGTCGACGTCAGAGAGCGATCCCTCGGCGTGGCGTGACGGTCATGGACACGACTGAAGAGACCGCGGCACCGGCAGCCACTGCGACCAAGACGGAGCCGCCACCGCGCCGCCTCATCTCGATCGTTCGCTCGCCCGAGGTGCTGGTCCTCGTCTTTCTCGTCCTGCTGTGCATCGCGATGGCCATCGCCAACTCCAACTTCGCGACGGAGAACAACTTCCAGAACATCGGCCGCCAGAGCAGCGTCCTGATCGTCCTCACGGTCGGCGTTCTGTTCGTCCTGCTCGTTGGCGGAATCGACCTCTCGCTGGCGGGGTTGATCGCTCTGGTCACCGTCGTCTCAGCGCATCTCGCCGGCTCGATGAGCCCCGGCGAGGCGTTCCTCATCGCCGTGTTGATGGCGACCGCGATTGGGATTGTGAACGGGGTCGTGATTGCGATCCTCGGCCTCACGCCGATCGTGGTCACGCTCGCGGGTGGCCAGGTCCTGCTCGGCGTGGCCTTGCTGCTCGCCCCCAACGGACCGATCCAGCCGGCGGATCCGGGCTACCTCAGCCTGGCCGCGTCGAGCGCCGGGCCGGTCCCGACGATCTTCATCGCGGCGCTCGTCTGCGTCGGTGTTGGCTATGTGCTGCTCAAGCGGTTCAGCCTGGGCCGCTACGTGTACGCCGTGGGGGGCAACGAGACGGCGGCATGGCTGGCCGGCGTCCCCGCCAAGCGGGTCAAGCTCACCGCATACGCCCTGGCCGGAATGTTCGGAGGGGTGGCGGGCATCCTGCTCTCGTCTCGGGTGGGGTCGGGCGATCCCACGCTCGGATCGGCCGAAATGCTCGAGGCCTACGCCGCCGCGTTCATCGGAGGTGTCGGTTTCGGGACCGGCCGGGGCACGGTCATCGGCGCCGCCATCGGCGCACTCCTGCTCGGCGTCATCGGAAACGGGATCGACCTGTTGAGCCTCAACACCGATTGGGAGTACATCGTCAGCGGCGTCCTGATCGTCGGAGCGATCGGCTTCCAAAAGGGCGCCAGCAATCTCCGTTGGAGGCGTCGATGAGCGGCCCCGTCGAGGACTCCTCGCGCGGCCAGGCTCAGTCCTCGCCCGTGGCCGGCCTGAACGCCGACCCGGAGATCGAAGGGCGAGAGCTGGAAAAGTCCTTTGACCGTGTGCGCGCGCTACGCGGAGTGACGTTCGCCGTAGCCCAGGGCGAGGCTCGCGGGCTCGTCGGCGAGAACGGGGCGGGCAAGTCGACGCTGATCAATGTGCTCACGGGCGCGCTTCAGCCCGACCGGGGAAGCGTCGTGGTGCGCGGTGAGCCGACGGTGTTCAAGACGCCTCGGGCCGCGCTTGACGTCGGCATCGCGACCGTCCATCAGCAGAACCGGCTCGTGCCTTCGCTGACCGTGATGGAGAATCTCGAGCTCGGCGACGAAGCGACCCGAACGCCACTTGGATGGCTGGCCAGACGGCCCCGAGAGGAGGCCCGTGAGGCTCTGGAGTTTGTCGGGATGGCGCGGCGATCCTCGGCCATGGTCGGGTCGCTCTCGCTGGCCGACCGACAACTCGTCTCGATCGCGCGCGCTCTCTCGCGCGGGAGCCGGCTGCTCATCTTCGACGAGCCCACAGCGGCGCTCTCACCGGTGGAGGCGCAGTACCTTTTCGACGTCGTCCAGCGGCTGCGTGCCGCTGGCACGGCACTTCTGTATGTAACCCACCGTCTGCAGGAGCTTCCACGGGTCGTCGACCAGGTCACCGTCATGCGTGACGGCCGCGTCGTCGCGGTCCGGGACAGCGCCACGCCCGAGCGCGAGCTCGTCGAGCTCATGGCCGGTGGGGGAACGATCGAGCACGATCAGGCGCTCGTCACCGAGCGACGCCGAGTGACTGCGCGTGAGCGTCACGCGGGCGCGCCACTGCTCGCCGCGGATCGCCTGACCGACGGCGCCGGGACGATGTTCGAGGACGTGACCTTCGAGGTCGCGCATGGGGAGATCCTCGGCATCGTCGGTCTTCCGGACTCCGGCGCTATCCAGGTCGCGCAGGCGATCGCCGGTGCTCGCCATCTTCGGAGCGGGACGATCAGGATCGAGGGCTCGCAGGCCAGGTACTCCTCTCCGCGCGGCGCGCTCGCGCGTGGCATCGGCTATCTGGCGGGAGACCGGGCCGAGCGCGGGATCCTTCCGAACTTCTCGGTCCGGGACACGATCACGCTGTCAGCGCTGCCTCGAACGTCGCGATGGGGTGTCCTGCGGATGGGAACGGAGTCCGCGCTGTCCGACCGTCTGGTCGCCGAGTGTCACGTGCGTGCCGACAGCACCGCCCTGCCGATGACGGCGCTCAGTGGCGGTAATCAACAGAAGGCGTTGTTCGCGCGGCTGCTCGCGGCAGAACCTCACCTGATCGTCTGCGAGGACCCGACGGCCGGGGTCGACGTGGCCGGACGCGAGTCGATCTACGAGCTGATCACCAAGTGGTGCGAGGCCGGCAACGCGGCGATCTGGAACACCAGTGATCTGCGGGAGCTGGCGACGATCTGCGACCGAGTGCTGATCCTACGGGACGGTCTCACCACCGGCGTCGTCGAGAAGAAGGACTTGAGCATCAATCGCTTGATGGCCGCTCAGTTCAACCAGCCGGTCACAGCCTTCCACTCTGACGGCGAGGGGTCCGTCATCTCGAGTCACCTCGACCCTATCGCTCACGGGTCACATGGCAGCAGTACAACCGAGAGGAGAGACCTAACACCATGACCAGCCTCAATCGAGGGCGCACGATCCTCGTGATCATGCTGGCGGCGCTTGTGGCCCTGGCGGTGGGAGCCTGCGGAAGCAGCTCGTCGTCGAGCAGCACGAGTAGCACGACACCAGCCGCCACATCGTCAACAGCGGCCGCGAGCACCGGGACCACCGCGACCAACACGGCGGCGGCGACAGGCTCGTCGTCGTTCCCCGACTACAACAAGGATGCACCACCCAACTTCACGCCCCCGACGACGCAGAAGACGATCGACGTCCTGTTCCCCTCGAATGAGCTTCCGTCTCAGCAGAGCGCGTTGCTCGGATTCGAGCAGGCGGCCAAGAAGTACAACGTGAAGCTCACAGTCTTCAACGCTGGCGGGTTCGGGAATGTCACCACCCAGGTCTCGCAGCTCGAGACGGCGGTCGGCGAGCACCCCGATGCGATCATCGTCGTGCCGACGTCACCGGTCGCGTTGAACGCGGGCATCGCCGCGGCCACGAAGAAGGGGATCCTCGTGACCGCCGCCCTGATTCCGCCAAGCGCGCCCCAGGTGAAGTTCTCGCTCGTGGATCCGCTTCCGGTCGACGGCGCGACGGCCGCGGTCGGGCTGGCCAAGGCGATCGGCGGCAAGGGAGACATCTACGGGATCTTCGGCGGTGCCGGAGGCGCTCCCAACACCCTGTTCGTCCAGGGGGCCCTGGCCGCTCTGAAGGCGTATCCGAACATCAAGCTCGTCTACCGCAAGGACTTCGTGAGCTTCAGTCCTTCGGACGCCCAGACGGCGGTCGAGAACGGAATCACCGCGCACCCAAACGTGGCGGGAATCCTCACCAACGACACCGGGCTCGCCGAAGGCGCCTACCGGGCGCTGGCCAGCAACGGCAAATCGAGCGTGCCCGTGGTCGGCCTCGGGCCGAGCACCTCGGTCGACATCGGCTACCTGCGCCAGGGCAAGATTGCCCTCGCCGACAGCCCTCCGTTCTACGCGATGGGCAATCTGACCCTGCAATGGACGCTCGCCATCCTCGGGGGCGCGAAGCCGGCGCAGCGGTTGGTGCCGCTACAGCCGACGGTCATCACCAAGGACAACATCGACCAGGCGATCTCGAGCGGAGCTCTGTTCCAGTTGCTCGCCCCGTCGACGATCGGGTGCGGTCCCGGCCAGTCCAAGCAGTGCTGACCCGGGCGCGCCACCCACAGAGCCGATAGTGCGCGGCGGCGGAGCGAGACGTGATCGCTCCGCCGCCGTCTGAACGTGTGCACCAGCAACGGATAGGAATCGAATCGTGCCTCCAGTCATCAACGTCCACACCCACTACCAGCCGGGTTCCGTGCTCCCGATCATCGAGCCCTACGGCATCAAGATGGTGACCGGCCCCGATGGGGGCTGGCACTTTCGCTCAGGCGACGTCGAGTACAACATCCCGGGGACCCCGGACAAGTTCTGGGGCAGCGGCCTCAGCGGCCAGATCCCGGAGATGGACGCGGCGGGCATCGACATAAACGTGCTGCAGCCGAGCCCGATGATCTTCAGCTATCACCTCGAGCCGGCGGTCAACCAGGAGTTCTCGCGCGCGTTCAACGACGAGACGGCCAAGCACATCGCCGAGCACCCGGACCGCTTCTGGGGGTCGGCGCAGCTTCCGATGCAGGACCTGGACATGGCGGCCGCCGAGCTCGAGCGCTCGGTGTCCGAACTCGGTCTGAAGTCGTGCTCGCTCGGTTTCATCCTCGGGCCCGACCGCACCTTGGCCGACCCCGAATGCGATGAGTTCCTCTCGACCGTCGAGCGGCTCGACGTCCCGATTCTCCTTCACCCGGTGGCGCTTGGCCAGGACATGGACGTCAAAGCAGGGCGTGCGTCGTGGTTGCTGAAGTACCAGATGGACTGGGCGTGGGGCTATCTGTTCACCGAGACCGTCGCCGTCATTGGCTTCATCTTCAGCGGCGCACTGGATCGGCACCCGGACCTGCGGGTCATGATCCCGCACGGCGGCGGCATGATCCCGTATCAGCTCGGGCGCATGGAGTACCAGGCGCGCGTCTTCGGAGCCGGACACCGTGACGCCGGAGAGCAGCTTCAGCAGCGCCCGGTTGACTACCTCAAGCGCTTCTACTTCGACACCGTGGTCCACGAGCCCCGCTCGCTGGAGCTGCTGATCGACGTGATGGGCGAGGACAACGTCGTGCTCGGATCCAACTACCCGGGGTGGGACAACGCGCCGATCTGGGACACGATCCGCGCCCTGCCCAACGTCAGCGACCGCGCCAAGGAGAAGATCCTGGGAGAGAACGCCGCCGAGCGGCTGTTCCGCGCGAACGTCGCCGTCGACGCGTAGCGGGAGTCGAACGATATGCGTTACCTCGTGTCGATCGCTCCCGACGCGCAAATCAACAACGAAATAGATCGCTCCGGCGACGTCATGCCGATGCTCGACTGGCTCAAGGAGACGTTCAAGCCCGAGGCCTTCTACCTCGAGGCGGCACAGCGGAAGATCTGGATGGTGGTGGAGTTCCAGACCGCGGGGGATCTCAACAAGCTGACGTGCATCGGGATCTTCAAGTACGGCGCACGACCGGAGTTCCGCCCGCTGTTCAATGAGGAGGAGAACACGACCGCGATCCCGGCTTCGCTTGCGCTGATGGAGTCGGTCACGTGAAGCTCGGGCGAGCGCTGATCCCGGGCGGCGACGGCCCGGTGGCACGGGTCGTCGCGCTGGCTCAGAACGGAGAACAAGCCGTCGACGTCCGCCGGGTGGAGCGGCTGCGGTTGGAGCGTGCGGGTGTCGGCGCCAGCGCGGCGGCCAGGATCGCCGAAGCGGTCGTCCCGGGCAGCATGGCGGCCGCGATCGAGACCGGCCCGCCGTTCGTTGAGGCGGCGCAGCAAGCGGCGCTCGACGCAACAGGCGACGCGGTCGTGGCGATTGAGGACGGAACCCTGCTCGCTCCGCTCGATCCTTCGTCGTTTCGCGACTTCATGGCATTTGCCCAGCACTTCGAGACCGCCTATCGACTGGGCGGCGCCGAGCCCCCGGAGGTCCTCTACGAGCTGCCGGTCTCCTATCTGGCGAACCACGAGGCGATCATCGGCCCCGGCGCGGAGATGCCGTGGCCGTCCTACAGCCGGCACATGGACTACGAGCTCGAGCTCGGGATTGTCATCGGCAAGCCCGGCACCGATCTCACCCCCGAGTCCGCGGTCGATCACATCTTCGGGTACACGATCCTCAACGACTTCAGCGCCCGCGACATCCAGCTGCGCGAGATGGGAGGCAGGCTCGGGCCGTCGAAGGGCAAGCACTTCGCCTCCGCGGTCGGGCCCTGGATCGTCACCGCTGACGCGCTCGGCGACCGCCTCGAGATGATCGCGCGGGTGAACGGTGAGACCTGGTCGCACGGATACAGCGACTCGATCATGTGGAGCATCCCGGAGCTGGTTGCGTGGGCGTCGGCCGGTGAGCCGCTCGTCCCCGGAGCGCTGCTCGGGACCGGGACCGTCGGTGGAGGTTGCGGCCATGAGCTTGGTCGCCAGCTGTCTCCGGGTGACGTCGTCGAGCTCGAGATCGAGGGGATCGGTGTCCTGCGCAATACGCTCGGAGCGCCGGGCGAGCCGGCGTGGACGCCGGCGCCCAAACGACGAGCGGTCCAGGAGGAACTGACCTGATGCGCAAGCACCTGATCTCACAGCTCGGCCACGTAGAGCTGTTCACGCCGCGGCTCGAGGAAAGCCGGGACTTCTTTCACGACATCCTGGGCCTCGAGGAGTCGGCGCGCTCCGGCGACTCGATCTACATGCGTTGCTTTGGCGAGTTTCACCATCACAGCCTCAAGCTCACCGCGGGTCCCGTGAGCGAGCGGCCGGAGTTCGGTCACTTCGCCTATCGCGCCGAGGGTCCCGAGCAGCTTCAGACGCTGGTGGAGATCATCGACGCCGAGGGCCTCGGCGAGGGGTGGACGGACGGTGACGTGGGGCACGGTCCCGCGTACCGGTTCCGCAGCCCGGACAAGCACCCGGTCGAGGTGTTCTGGGAGGTCGAGCAGTGGGAAGCGCCCGAGGCACTCAAGGGCCCGGTCCACACACGACCGCAGCGTTACATCACGCGCGGCGCGGCGGCCCGCCGACTCGATCACATCAACATCACGTGCAACGCGGTCACTCCGGTGCGCGAGTTCTTCTGCGACGAGCTCGGGCTCCAGCACGCTGAGTGCGCTCGGATCGACGGCACCGGGGAGGAGCTGATCTCGCTCACCACCTCGAACAACATCAACCACGATCTGTCGATCACCAAGCATCCCAAGGGCTGGAGCGGCGGCATCAGTCACACCGCCTTCTGGTACGACACGCGCGACGAGATCATGCGGCTCGCCGACATCTGCCGCGACTACGACGTGCCGATGGAGTGGGGTCCGGCGCGCCACCGCGGCAGCGAGCTCTTCTTCTTCTACATACGCGAACCGGGCGGCCACCGGATCGAGCTTTGCACCGGCGGCTATCTCGTGTTCGCCCCCGACTGGAAGACCGTGCAGTACCTCGCCTCCGAGAACCAGGCGGTGTACTGGACCGGGGAGCTCCCGGAGTCAATGTATGGCGACTGAAGGAGGCATCTGAAATGGCGGGTATCAACGTCGGAGAGCGACAGGTCGTGTGGCGCTCGGGTGAGAGCGAGGCGCACGAGCTGCGTCCCGGGCGGTTCGGCGAGATGATGCTCGGAGAGCACATCTCGGTCGTGAAGTGGACGTTCCCGCCCGGCACCCCGCAGGGCAAGCTGCACTCTCACACCGACCACGAACAGTGGACGTACATCATCTCCGGGCGATTCCAGGTGCAAATCGGAGACGAGGTGACGATTCTCGAGCCCGGCGATGTTTCGTACGCGCCCAAGAACGTGCTGCACGGCAACACACTCGTTGTCGGTGACGAGCCGGTCGTCGTCCTTGACATCTTCTCCCCGCCCCGCGACGAGTTCGTGAACGCGGCCGCGGGCGGCCCCCCGGTGGAGGTAAAGGGTCCGAATGACTGACTCCTCGTTCGAGCGGCTGTTCACCGATGACGAGCTCGCGCACATGTGCCGGAGTGGCACCCAGCGCATGAACGAGGCGCTCGCCGATCAGACCCCCGCGGAGGCGTGGGCGACTTATGAGGAGATGGAAGGCGCCATGCGCGGCTTTTGCACCGTGTACCTCGACTGGCTGGCGCTGACCGACGAGTACGTGTTCGAGGTGCACGGTCATCAGAGCCACGCCGCGGCGATGCGCCCCGAGCGGGTCACCGAGCTGGCGGTGCGCACCGGGATGTCGCTCGATGATCTGCTCCTCGGTCAGGCTCTGGTGGCGGGCCCGGAGAACCGCCTGACGGCGGAGATGCGGGAGGCGATCGACACCGGCGATCACTCGCGGGCGATGCAGACGTGGCACGAGGTCGAGCGCATCCTGCGTGACGTCCACGACCTGCGCCGGGACCTGATCTCCGATCTCCTCGGCTGGATCTACCGCGAATTCGGCGTCGACGGTCTCGTCGCCGCGCAGGAGTACTGCGCGCCGCGGGGATGGTGGAAGGAGTCGATGCCGCGAGACTTCGCGCTCGACCCCAAGCAGCGGCTCTCGGAGCTGCTGTTCTTCCTCACCGTCGGCGCGTTCTCTGAGCAGGCTGTGACCGAAGAACCCGAGCGCTGGATCGTGCACCAGCTCGTGTGTGGCAACTGCGGGCGTCAGGTCCGCGATCGCTATGGCGACGGGTCGTGGGGTCTGGACATCGTGACCGAGCAGGGACCTGTGACCTTCGGCCAGCCAGAGCTGACGATCTACCAGACGCACCTGGCGGTCATCCATCACATGTACGCGATCGACCTGGTCGGCGCCCCGTGGCCCTCGTTCGAGTGCTCGGGGATGCGCGCCGGGGCGGAGCCGTGTCAGTTGATCGTCTACAAGGACCCGTCGCAAACGGCCCCCGAGTACTACGAGGTGGTGGGGCGTCGCGTGCCGGCCGGCGATCGGGCGTGAGCACCGCGTCCCTCTCGGCGGAGGAACTCGAGGCGCTGTGCTTCACCGGCGAGGAGCGCTTCGCCGCAGCGCTCGAGTCGGGTCCGGACGCGGGATGGGAGGCGTTCGCGGAGATTGAGAACGCGCGGCGCACGACGTGCAACCGATATCTGGGGTGGGTTGCGCTCGAGGAGGAGTACGTGCTCGAAACGTTCGGTCACGAGGCCCATCGCGAGCTCATCCGCCCGGAGCGGGTCGTCGAATTGGCGCTCCGCTCCGGTCTTGGGCTGGCCGACCTCGCTCAGATCCAGGACGTCTGCTGCTCGGCCGACAATCCCGTCGCCGATCGAATGCGACGTGCGCTCGAGGGCTCCGATGCCGAGCCGGCCCTCGGCGTCTGGCATGAGAGCGAGCGGATCCTCAGGGCCGCGCACGATCTGCGGCGCGATCTGATTTCCGATCGACTCGGACAGATCTACCGGCGCTTCGGGCTGGGAGCGCTCGAAGACGCGATGTTCTATGCCGCGCAGCGGGGATGGTGGAGCGTCTCGATGCCGGCGGACTTTGCGCTCGATCCCGCCGTGCGTCTGCGGAACCTCACGTTCTTTCTGACCGTGTGCGCGTACTTCCGCTTGCGGATCGAAGCGGAGCCGGAGCGGTGGGTCCTCCACGTCGACGAGTGCGGGCGCTGCGGGCGCCAGTGCCGGGATCGCTACTTCACGGATGGTTGGGGGCTCGAGGTGATCGAGGAGTCGGTTCCCGCCACGTTCGGTCGCGGCTCGATGACCGCCTACCAGACGCACGCCGCGGTCATGCACCACATGTTCGCGATCGACACGGTGGGTGCGCCGTGGCCCGTGTTCGATTGCCGGGGGCTCCGCGAGGATCCGAGCGGCTGCCGGCTCTACGTGTATCCCGACCCCGCCGATACGCCCGACGAGTTCTACGAGCAGGTCGGGCGGCAACGGGTCATTGGTGCGCGATGACGACCGTCGCCCCGCTTGGACGGGAGGGGCTCGAGGTGCCGAGGATCGGTCTGGGTGGCCTCGCGCTGAGCGGCGTCTACGGGGCCGTCGAGTCGCGGCAGGCGATCGCGGTCATCCAGCGCGCGATCGATCTCGGCATGGGCCTGATCGACACGGCCGACGTGTATGGCCCGCACACCAACGAGCGGCTCGTCGGCGAGGCGATCCGCGACCGCCGCGACCGGACCGTGCTCGCGACCAAGTTCGGCAGCGTGATCGAGGCCGACGGGTCCAGAAGCGTGAACGGCACTCCGGAGTACGTCCACCG